>JANPJN010000765.1:0-3163 GCA_031425515.1 Acidobacteriota bacterium
TGCGGGTCGATCATGGTGCGCAGCGGTTCTTGCTATAAGTGCGCGAACTGCGGCACCACCTCCGGCTGCGCGTAGTTCCTGCCTGACCTGGCGGAGAGGGTGCGAATCCCACCCTCTCCGTCACGCTAAGTCGCTGAAAATAAATCGTTTATTGATTTAATGTTCCGACTGTACCTGACCCCTCGTTTTCGCCCCACCTTTCGCCGCTCAGAATCTTCAAAGGCAGGAGCATTTCGGCACGCAGGTTCCGAACCCACCCGCTCCGTCAGGTCACATCTGACTGCATCAACTTTCTTCTGTCCGAGAGTCGATGCCGATCGAGGCAGGCATCAGCTCGTGGATACTGAGGCACACTCGCGATGGCCGACTGTTCTCGAACGCCGGTTGAGCAGGCCGCTATTCACTCCTGAGCACTTCGATTGGATCGACCCGGGTCGCGGCGACGGCTGGGGAAATGCTGGCGAGGCTGACGACCGCGATCATCAGGAGGGCAGCGACGCCGTACGGCATCGGATCTCGGCTCGTGATCCCAAACAGCTGACTCTCGACGAGGCGTCCGCTGGACCACGCGAGCGCCAGGCCAGCGGTCAGGCCCACGCTCAGGACGAGCGCGGCCCGGCGCAAGACGAGCTTCACGATGCCCGTCGGGGCGGCGCCGATAGCCAGGCGAATGCCGAACTCGCGACGCCGCTCGACAACGGTTTGTCCGATGAGGCCGTGCAGTCCGACCGCCGCCAGCACGAAGCCAATCGTCCCCAGCAGACCGAGCATCCAGGCGAACAGTCGCTGCTGACCGAGCTGCCGGTCGATGCGCGCCGCGAAGGTCGTCTCGGGCGCGAGCGGAATCGTCGGATCGATTCGGAGCGCGGCTTCCGCCGCGAGTTGATACGCGTCTCGCGACCGGAGCGTCGACCGCACGACAAGGTAGGCGTTCTGGACGATCGGGAACGTGGCGAGCGGTTCATAGAGCCGCGCGTCGGGCGGACGCTCGATGCCCCTGAAGCGGGAGTTGCGGGCGATCCCGACAACATAGAGCGCGAGTGTTTTGCCCGGGCCGGCCTGCGTCAGGACTTCGCGTCCGATCGCCTCGTCCGATCCGAACAGCCGTCGCGCCAATGCTTCAGTGACGACGACTGGCCTGCGGTCCGTTTCCGCGCGGCCAGATGCCTCGGCCGCAGTGAACACGCGGCCGCGGACGATCGGCAGGCGAACCGCCTCGAAGTACTCGGGCGAGACGCCGTTCCTTTCGACGTTCGTCGCCTGGCTCGGATCCTGGTCAGGCAGGTACATCCCGTCGGTCAAGCCCCCGTTGAACAGTGGAGGACTGAACGCAAGCCCCGCCGCTTGAATCCCCGGCTGTCGGCGCACCACGTCGGCAACCTGCGTCAAGTATTCGACGGCTCGCGCATCCGTGTAGCCATAGCCACGGACGTTGAGCGTCACCACCGTCACGCCGGCCGGATCGAACCCGAGATCCACCGAGCGCAGGTGGCGGAGCGTCATGAGGAAGAGCAGGGCGCCGACCAGCAACATCACTGAAAGTGCCACCTGTACGGCCGCCAAGGCGTGCCGGAGCCGGCCGGCGCGCGGCGGCCCGTTGCGCATCCCTCGCCCGAGCGCGCCGGTGACGGACTCCCGAACCGCCAGCAGCGCCGGCGCAACGCCCGCACACGTGCCCGCGACGAGTGCCAGACAGGCGACGGCGAGAACCACGCGCCAGTCAATCGCGACCTCGATCCTGCCGATGCCCGGCAGCGCGAAATCGGAGAAGAACCGGCCAAGGCCGGCTGCGACGCCGACGCCGGCCAGCGCGCCGAGAAGGGTCAACAGAATGCTCTCGATAAGGCGGAGTTGGAGCAGTCTGCCCGCGCTCGCGCCGAGAGCTTTCCGAACCGCCACGTCGCGTCCCGATGCCAGCCCGGTGAAGATCAGCAGGTTCGCGACATTGGTGATGCCCAACAGGACGAGCAGTCCGGCGACGGCCCCGATGAGTTGCATCGCGTGCAGCGCGATCGCCTGGAGCGATGCGGGCGCGGCCAGTCCTGGCTGCAGGATCGGCACGATGGTCAGGACGGAGTCGTGCGCGCCCAGATCGCGCTCCGTAAGGGCGCGCGTCCGAGCCGTCAGCTCGGCGGTGGTCTGGGCGAGACTCGCGCCGGCGGCCATCCGGACGATGACGTCGTGGAAGGGCCCTTCGTTGGGGCCGTACACCCAGCGAGATGGCTCGATGTTGCTCGCGCGCCGGTAGCTCATCCCCGGAATCCAGAATTCCGACGGCCGGGAAACGTTCGTCCCGAGAAAGGCGGCTGGCGTGACGCCGATAACGGTGAAGGGCACGCTATTCACCAGGACGGCGCGTCCGACGGCCGCATCGGGTGCACCGAAAAATGCGCGCGCAAGTTGCTCGTTCAGCACCATCACGGGGTCGCCGCCCGGCGCCGAGTCTTCCTCGGCGCGGAACGTTCGTCCGGCGATCACGCGCACACCGAGCACGTCGAGGTAGTTGGCGGTGATCGCCGTGCCGAGGGCGAGACGAGGCGCGACACCGTGCAGCGCCAAGCCATATGAGCCCGACGTCTGCCCCGCGATTCCCACGACAGTTGTCGCGCCGTTCCGGATGTCCGCGAGGTTGGCGTACGAGATCTTGTGCGGAATGAACCCGTCGCGCATCGGCGTGCCGAATGCGTAGTGGAGCAAGCGGTCCTGACCTGCGACGACCGGCAGCGGTCTGAAGAAGAGCGCATCTGCCATACCGATCACCGCCGCGGTCGGGCCCAGACTGATAGCGAGGGTGACGATGATGGTGGCGGACAGCATCGAGCGCTTGCGCAGGTTCCGCACGGCATACCGAACGTCGTGCCAGAGGCCTCTGAGCAGGCGGCCTCGAGGGGCGACTTCGAGCCCGGCGAGGCTCGGCCGCCGAGGAGGTTCGTTTACCGCCAGCAGGCGACCGAGGACATCGTCACCTTCGAGCTCCCGCCACGCGCGCCGCTCGGCTTCGGCGGCCGGCTGGCCTGAGGCCAGCTGGGTCTGGTAACGGTCCTCGAGGTGCTGGGCGAGCTCATCGACGATCGCGGCTTCCCGCTCGGGGGGCAGTCGCACCGCCGAGAGCCGCCGGCGAATCTCACCACTCCAGTCAGGCATTGTCGGTCCCTGTCACGAG
>JANPJN010000766.1:0-1742 GCA_031425515.1 Acidobacteriota bacterium
AGAAATACTGCAGCCAGACCTGATTGACGACGGGCAGCAGCAGGCGGGGTTCCTGGTACAGAATCTGGTAATTTCCGGCCAGAGTCCGGGTTTTCCGCCGGCTTTCGGCCCCTGCATCGAGCGAGGTCCGATCGTAGGCAATGGCCTGTTCTTCGAAAACGATGCGATACCCCTGAAGGACGGCACGCATCGGCGCCAGGACGTCGTCCAGCAGGGTTTCAGCGGGTAGTGGGGTCCACAGGCGCCGGCGGAGGGCATAAATGGCCCCCGTGGCGCCCAGAGTGGACCATACGGCGCTCTCGTTCCGGCGCAGCCACTTTTCGTAGGTCCAGTAGAGGCCCACGCCGTCGCCCACGGTCGAATCGGGCACCGCGGATTCCTCGCAGTCGAGCACGAGCTCCCCGGTAACGCCGCCGACCTGATCATCGTTGAAATTGGCAGCCAGCTCGAGCAGAGCCGTCTCCGAAAACGTCTGCCTGGCGTCGGCAAAGACGAGAATCTCGCCGGATGTCGCCGCCACACCCGCATTCAGCGCCAGCGGCTTGCCGCCGGCCGGCACTTCGAGAACCTGAACCCTGTCGGCGCCCACGGCCCCCTGCAGGAACTTACGCAGGGTTTCCACACTGCCATCCGTCGAACCGTCTGAAACCACTGCGATGTCGAGCGCGCCCGCGTAGGGCAGGCTCAGAAGATTCGCGATGCGCTCGGGAAGCCGCGATGCCTCGTTGCGCGCGGCCACGACGATGGACATGGAGGGCCAGGGGGCGGATAGGTCGAGCGGCGCCTTGCGAACCGGCCGGGTGCAGACCCGCGCCCACGTGGCCAGAAGGACGGGGTAACCGACGTAGATGTAGCCGATGACGAAGGCCGACCCCCAGAAGATCCCGAGCGTGTCCATAACGTGAACGGTCTGCAAGCTGATGGCCAGCGATCAGGCCGTCGGCTCGTGTGCCTTTTCGCCCACGGGATGGGGCGCGCCGAGCCGGAAGACGTGGGGATGTGGCTTCTTGATCGCGTTGCGCGTGTCCACCAAAGGCCGGCCTCGGCGACGATGGCGTCGTAGTCGAAGGACTTGTGGTCGGTGACGATGACGACGCAGTCGTATTGCGCGATGGCGCCCCGTTGCAGCGGGACCGCCGTCATGTCGCTGCGCCCCGACCATTCCCGGCCATGGAGCACGGGGACGAAGGGGTCGGCGTATGACACGACCGCGCCGCGGGCCTGGAGCAGCCCCATGACGTCGAGGGCGGGCGATTCGCGCATGTCGTCGATGTCGCGCTTGTAGGCGATGCCGGCGATGAGCACTTTGGAGCCGTTAATCGACTTCCGCTGGGTATTGAGGGCCTCGCCGACCTTGTCCACGACGTAGTGCGGCATGCCGGCGTTGATGTGCCCCGCGAGTTCGATGAAGCGGGGATCGAACCCGGTCTGCTTCGCCTTCCACGACAGGTAGAACGGATCGATCGGAATGCAGTGCCCGCCGAGTCCGGGTCCGGGATAGAACGCCATGAACCCGAACGGCTTGGTCTTGGCCGCATCGACCACTTCCCAGACGTCGATGTTCATCTTGTCGCACATCAGGGCCAGCTCGTTGACCAGGCCGATGTTCACCGCGCGGAACGTGTTCTCGAGCAGCTTGACCATCTCGGCCACGCGCGTGGAGCTGACCGGGACGATGGTTTCGATGGCGGAGCCGTAGAGCGCCCCCGCGAGCCGCGAACATTCGGGGGTGAGCCCGCCGA
>JANPJN010000767.1:0-12254 GCA_031425515.1 Acidobacteriota bacterium
CCGGCCCGTGCGGATCGAGTTCTGCGAGGCCGACATCTTCGACCTCTTCGATGCGTGGCGGCGGGCCGTGGGTGTGCCGGCTGCTGAGGGAGCGGGCGACGAACTGGTGGAGGCGACGCCGCGTAAAGCGCCCCTGACGTCGCATATCGACCGCGTCATTGCCCGTCTCGCAACGTTGCGCGCGAAGCCGCACCGTCCGGCGGTGCTCGACGACACCATCGAGGGTGCGATCAGGGAGCTGGAAGGGATGCACGAGGCGGCGCGGCAGGCGAGAGGCGATGCGCGGGTACGCCTGGTCGAGGAACTGGGCGAGATCGACCGCCGGGTGATCGACGCCGCGCGCGGCGCCGTGGACGCCGCGACGGCGAAAACGATCAGGCAGGAGGCGGACGCGGAGCTCGCGCCATTTGGCGCGCGCCTCGCGCCGGAGGCCAGGGCCCGGGCGTCGGCCGCGGCGTTCGACCGTCTCGTGCGGGAAGCACTGGGGGTGCCTATCATTGCCTACGAATGAGACGCGTGCGCGTCCGCGGCGCGAGGGGGGCGGGCCGAGCCTCCGCCCTGGCGATGTCGTGGAGGTTGGAGCCGAGAAGCCCGCGGCCGGCGGGCGGATGATCGCCCGCCATGACGGGCAGGTGGTGCTCGTCGCGGGAGCGATCCCCGGCGAGACGGTCAGCGTGCGGATTGAACGCGTGGAGAAGCGACTCGCGTTCGGATCGGTCGTCGAGATTCTCCAGCCGTCGCCCGATCGTCGCGAGGCGGGTTTCGATCCGGCCTGCGGCGGGTGCGGGTATGCGCACATCGCCTATGCCCGCCAGCTCGCGCTGAAGGGGGAGATCATCGCCGACGCGCTGGCTCGCATCGGCCGCATCCCGCTCGACAGTGCGGTGAGCGTCGCGGGCTCTCCCGAACACGGCTATCGCATGCGCGCGCGGCTCCACGTCCATGGGGGTCGCGCCGGCTTTCTTCGTGAGGGGACGCACGAGCTGTGCGAGGCGGGCGTGACGGGGCAGCTTCGTCCGACGACCGTGGACGCGGTCGCCGCTGCGCTTCGCGCGCTCGGGGAAGCGGCCGGGACCGTGGCGGAAGTGGACGTCAGCGAGAATATCGCGGCCGACGCGTGCGCGATGCATTTCGAGCTGCGCACGCCCGAGCCGAGCGCGGTGGCGGCGCTCGAGCGTGTCGTCGCGGCCGCCGGTCTGACGGGATGCAGCGCCCGGTCGTCGGCCGGGGCCTTTGCCCGATCGGGGGATCCGAGCGTTGCCGACCCGCTCACGGTCGTCACCGGGGGGCGGGCGACGTCCGGCACGCTACGGCGGCACGCGGCGTCGTTCTTCCAGGGCAACCGATACCTGCTGGCAGGCCTGACGGGACACGTCCTCGACGCGATTCCGGCGGAGGGCGCCGTGCTCGATCTCTACGCCGGCGTCGGCCTGTTCTCGGTGTCGCTGGCGGCGGCGGGCCGGGAGGGGATTACGGCGATCGAGGGAGATCGTGAAAGCGGAGCCGACCTCCTGCGCAACGCCGCGCCGTACGAGGGACGTCTGCGCGCCAGCGTGGGGTTTGTGGAGGACTACGTGCGGCGCGACCGTCCGCGTCCGGGCACGGTCCTGGTCGATCCCCCACGCACCGGTCTGTCGCGGGAGGCCATGGACGCGCTGCCGCGCCTGTCCGCCGCTCGTGTGGTCTATGTGTCGTGCGACCCGCCGACGCTCGCGAGAGACGCGCGCCTCCTCGTGGAGGCGGGATACCGGCTCGTGTCCCTCGCCGGCTTCGACCTGTTCCCGAACACCCCGCACGTCGAGACCGTCGCCCTCTTCGAGGCCCCCCTCCGAGGGGGACACTCATCTTTAGCCTAAGTTGTTGATTCGGCAGGCCTCTCCCAGGAAAAGCACCGGATCGCCGAGGGGTGGCGTCAGGCCGGATCGCGTGCGGCGCTGACGAACGCGTCGAACAGCGAGCGGAACTCGCCCGTGCGCCAGAAATTCTCCGGGTGCCACTGGACGCCGACGCAGAACCGCGCGCCCGGCAGTTCGATGGCCTCGACGATCCCGTCGGGGGCCGTGGCCGAAGCGGTGAGCGACGTCGCGAGCCGCCGGACGGCCTGGTGGTGACGGCTGTTTACGGCGGTCTCCTTCGCGGCGTGCGGGCCGCCACTCAGGATCGATCCCAGGCGGGACCCTGACGCCAGGCTGATCTGGTGAGCGATGGCGTCCTTCGGCGTCTCGACGCGGTGACCCAGGGCCGTCGCTACCTCCATCGGGATGTCCTGCACGAGCGTGCCACCAGCGGCAACATTCAGCACCTGCATCCCCCGGCAGATGGCCAGCAGCGGCACGTCCCGATCCATCGCGCTGCGGGCGAGGGCCAGCTCGAACTCGTCGCGTCCGGGCTCGGCCATGTCCGTGGCTGGATGCCGGGCCTCTCCATAGAGCGCCGGATCGACATCGGCGCCGCCCGTCAGCACCAGACCCTGCAGCTCCCTCAGAACCGCACCCGGATTCTCGTCCACGTCGAGGAGGCGCACCCTGCAGCCGGCCGCCTCCACCGACGACACGTAGTCGTCCAGACGACTGCACCGCGTCACGCCGATGAGCGGAGGAGTACCGGTCACGCGCCTGTTCCCCGTGCCCGCGGCGCCGCATCGCTCCGTGCCGACGCGATCACATCTTCTCCGGGACGACGCAGCCCATGAGCTCCAGGGCTTTCGTGAGCTGGGTCCGATAGTACGCAACCGCTGCCGCGCGCCACGCGCGAACGTCCTCCCGCTCCTCGTTCAGGATCGAATACTTGTGGTAGAAGCCGTTGAAGGTCTGGGCGAGCCCGAACGTGTATTTCGCCAGGACCGACAGCTCCAGCGTGCGCACGGACTGTTCGACCACTTCATCGAGCCTCGCGGCTTCCAGTACCAGGCCCCACAGATCGTGCGCTTCCTCGTCGTCGGCCGTCAGCACATCTGATGCGTGCGTCGCAATCGAGGCCACCACCGCGGCCTCGTCCACGCCGAATCGCTCCTGCAGCTTGTGGAAGATGTTGTTGGCACGGACGGCAGCGTACTGGAGATACGGGCCGCTTTCCCCTTCGAAGCTGAGCGCCTCGTCGATGTCGAACACGATCACCTTGCCGCGCGAGAACTTGACCATGAAGTAACGGACGGCCGCCGTGGCAATCTCCGCGGCGATGCGCCGCGTGTCATCGGGCGTCAGTTCGGTATTGCGGCGAGCCACTTCGATCGCGGCTTTGTCGGTGAGGCGATCGAGCAGATCGTCCGCCTTCACCCCCTGGCCCTTCCGGCCTGACACTTCGACGAAGGGACGGTCCGCGTCGGCCGCGACGTCGTAGCCGAGCTCTCGCGCGGTGGCATGCGACAGCGCCACCATCTCGTACGAGTAGTGGACGGAGTGCGCGGCCTGGTCGTGATACCCGAGGGCCGCCAGCGCCTGCTTGAGCAGTTTCTGGAGATAGGACTGCCGCGTGTCGATAACGTTGCACACGAACGAAGCACGGCCGAAGTGCATCGGCGCACCGGCTGCCGACGGCGTCGAGCTCGTGGACCAGAGCGGCGCGGGGTCGTTTTCGAAGATGCGGTAGTGGAAGTCCTTCCCGAGCAGGCCGAACTTCCACAACTGATACGCCATGTCCTTGCCGACGTACGTGACGGTCCCGTCCGACCGGACGATGACCTTCTCCCGGCGCTCCTCCTGGCTGTCGTCCGGCTCGGCGGGATCGTCGGCGTCTTCGATCCGCATGACCCAGCACCCGGCAAGCTTCCCCTCGGTCTGGAGGAACACGGCTCCGGTCTGTTTCAGGAACTCGAACGCGTGCGTCCAGAAGTGCAGCCGGAGGATGTCGCCCTCCCAGGTGAGGAGGTCGTAGCCGATGTTCATCCGGCGCATCGTGCGGAGGTGCGCGCGGACGATGCGATCCGCGATGAAGGCTGCGAGCGCGGCGGTCTCGGTCCCACCATGCTCGATGTCGTGCAGCGCCGTCGAGCGGATCTTCAACCTCGCCTTGTCACCCTCGTACCACTCGGTGACGCGGGCGTACAGATCCCAACAGTCGTAGTCGAAGCGCCCCGCGTCGGCGAGGGCGCGAACCTCGTCCAGCGACTTGCCTTCCAGTTCTCGAAACCCGACGGCGACGTCGGCGACCTGCACACCGGTGTCGTCGATGTAGTTCTGGATCTCCACCTGCCGTCCGAGGAACCGGAGCAGGCGCCCGAGCGCGTCGCCGAGGGCGGCGTTGCGCAGGTGGCCGATGTGCGCGGCCTTGTTCGGGTTGATCGCCGTGTGCTCCACGATCGTCTTGCCCGCCTGCGGCGCCGGCGTGTCGGCGCGGCCGTGGAGCCAGGCCCTGGCGAACGCCGGCCGGTCGAGAAAGAAGTTGACGTAGCCGTTGGGCGCCGCCTCGATGCGCGAGAACCCCTCGACCGTGCCGAGGGCGCCGACGATCTCCTGCGCGATGACCCGCGGCGCCTTGCGCAGGCGCCGCGCGAGCTCGAAGGCGAGCGGCACTGCGAGATCCCCGAGCGCGCGTCGGGGCGCGGCCTCGACCGGAATCGCGGCCAGGGCCGGGTCGTCTGGAGACAGGGCATAAAGCCGGCTGACGGCGTCAGCCATGCGCGAGCGGACAAGTCGATGGATCGGCAGAATCATTTCGTCGGTCGGAAGCTCCGGGGTGGTCGCGTGCGTGATGGCTCAGTCGTGATACGATCTTCTGTCGATTCGTGGTCCGGATCCAAGGTCAATTCAACGATTCGTCTGGCGCGCTCGTAATCATGCGGCGTGTTGACATTCAGGAACAGGCGGCCGTCCGGGTCGCCGTCGGCGGTGAGCTCCTGGCCGATCTCAATCACCCGCGCCCCGGACGGAAGCACGGACGCCTCCAGCTCGCCTCGATCGAGGCGCGCGCCGATGTCCGCGAGGCACGCCCGCGCATAGATCGCGCACAGCGGTTCGAGGCCGCGAGCGCTCCGCGGCACGACGGCGTCGGCGGTCTCGCGCGCGAGCCGCTCCAGCAGCGCCGGCGTCAGGAACGGCAGGTCGCAGGCCACCACGAGCGTGCGCTCGAAGGGCGAGTGCCGGATCGCCGTATAGATCCCCCCCAGCGGACCGCACGCCGGCCGATCGTCGGGCACAACCGACAGTCCACGTTCCAACCAGCCGTCCGTCGTCCGGCCGACCACGAACACCTGATCCGCAACGCTGCGCATCGCCTCCAGCTGACGGCCGACGATGTCGAGCGATCCGAGGGGCAGCGCGCCCTTGTTCACGCCGCCGAGGCGGCGAGCGCGCCCTCCCGCGAGGATGGCGGCAGCCAGCGGGATCGTAGTCATAGACAGGAATCAGCCACTGTATCAGCCGCTGCCGGAGCCGCACAACCCGACCGTGGCGTCGCGGCGGGCGAGGGCGGACGATGAGTGAGCCGCGTATCGGGCGGGTGCTCGTCGCGAGCCTGCACCAGGCGATTGCCGACGTCCTGCCGGACCGGCTGGAGTTCTACGAGAACTGGATCAGCGTGACCGGCCTGCGTGAAGGGACGATCGGGCTCGCCCCCCTGTCGGCCGTCCTGAGCTTTCTGCGCACCGAGGGTGACGGCTACGCGCGCATCACCGCGCGCGCCGGCGTGTATGCCGGCGACTGGACGGTCACGACGCTCAAGCCGTTCGAGCGGCAGTTCATCCGCCGCCTGCCGTCCGCCCTGCGCGCCCGCGCGGCGCTGCACATCGCGCGCCTCATGGTCCGCAGCACGTATCCCGGGTCCCGTGCGATCGTGCGCCTGAGAAGAGGGGTCGGGTCGGTGGATCTGCGTGGATCGCTCTTCTGCGAAGTGCGGCAGGTGCCGTCCGCCCCGCTGTGCGGCTTCTACGCCGCCGCCATCGGCCGCGTGCTCGAGCTCTTCGCGGTGCCGTCCACGATCACGGTCTCCGAATGCCGCGCGGGAGGGGCCCGCCGCGGGTGCCTGCTCTCGGTCATCGTCAACAAGGGGCCGGCGCCGATCCGGGAACAGGCCGCCGCCTGATGGCCCGTCGCCTGCGGCCCGCCGTGCGCATCCTTGGGCGTTTCGCGTTCCTGTTGGCCCTGTCGGGGCTCTCGGCGCCAGAGGCGCGAGCCGCCGGGGACCGGGTCCTCGTGGTGCCCTTCGAGAACACGCAGCACGATCCGGCGGTGTACTGGCTCTCGGAAGCCTCCGCGGTCCTGCTGGCCGACGAACTTCAGGCGCGAGGGGTCTCCGCCATCACGCGCGCCGAGCGGGTCCGCGCCTTCGAGCAACTGCACCTCCCGCTGACGGCGACGCTGAGCCGGGCGACGCTCATCAAAGTCGGAGAGCTCGTCGGCGCATCCGAGGTTGTCGTCGGGGGTTATGTGCTCGACTCCGGCCGGCTGCGGGTGCGGGCGCACAGCATCCGCATCGATGTCGGGCGGCTCGATCCGGAAGTCAGTGCCCAGGGACCGCTCACCGACCTCCTCACGCTCTTCGAGACTCTTTCGCAGCGTCTGAAAAGCGAGGGGGCCAGGCAGGACCCGCGCCCGCGGCGTCCGCCGCTCGATGCGTTCGAGAACTACATCAAGGGGCTGATTGCCGAGAGCCCCGCTGCGCAGGCGACGTTCCTCGAAACCGCCATCCGCCTGTTCCCGGACTACGACCGCGCACAACTCGCCCTCTGGGAGGTCCGGGCGGAGCAGGGGGACGATGGGGCGGCGCTGGCTGCCGCGCGGTCGGTGGCGGCCGGGTCGGCGCGCGCGGGGCGGGCACGCTTCCTCGAGGGTGTGTCCCTGCTGGAGTTGAAACGGTACGACGAGGCGTTCGACGTGTTCAGGACGCTCTCGGAAGCAGCCACTGCTGGTCCTGGCGGCGCAGGTCTGAAGGCCGCGGGGCCTGCGCTCAACAACCTCGGCGTGATCGTGATTCGCCGCGGCGCCACGCCGCAGTCGGGAGCGGCAACGTTCTACCTCACCAAGGCGGCCGACGCCGACGGAGGAGACGCCGACTACCTCTTCAACCTCGGGTATGCCTACATGATCGAGCGCAATTATCAGGGCGCGGTGTACTGGCTGCGTGAAGCGGTTCGGCGCAATCCCGCCGACGCCGATGCGCACTACGTGCTGGCCGCGGCGCTCCAGGCCTCGGCGAGCGGCGTCGAGGCAGAGCGCGAGAAGGAACTGGCCCGGCAGCTCTCGTCCCGCTACGAAGAGCTCGAGCGGCAGGCCGCGGCGGATCGGCTCCCGGTGCCGCGGGGGCTGGAGCGGGTCCGCACCGATCCGGAGCCGGCGAGTGGCGTCAGACCCGAGCAGACGATCGTGAACACCGCGCAGCGCGAGCAGCGGGAGCTTGCCGCCTTCCACCTCGATCGCGGCCGGCGGCTGTACGAGCGCGAAGAGGATCGCGAGGCGCTCACGGAACTGCGGCGCGCCGTCTATCTGTCGCCGTATGAAGCCCAGGCCCACCTGCTCATCGGGCGGGTGCTGCTCCGGGCCGGACGGGCCCAGGAGGCGCGCGATGCCCTCAAGATCTCCATCTGGAGCACCGACTCCGCCCCGGCGCGCGTCGCGCTGGCGGAGGCCTACCTCACGCTCCAGGACCCGGTGGCGGCTCGGAGCGAGCTCGAACGTGCGCTGGTCCTCGATCCTGCGTCCGCCGACGCCAGGCGTATACTCGCCACTATCAAGTAAACACGGGCCGGCTGGTACGGCGCGTTCGGCGCCTGGTGGGGCATCACCGGCCGGGACGCGCGGCCCGGCGGCACAGGCAGGGGGCACGCATGCGGAGGATCTCGGCCATCGTCGCGCTCCTGTGCGGCGCCGCCTGGGTGCTGGCGCTCTCCGGGCAGCAGCCGGCCGTGGTGTACACGGCGGAAGTGGACGGGATCATCCATCCCGTGGCGGCCGAATACGTGCGAGAGGGGATTGCCAGCGCCGATGCGGCAGGCGCGCGGCTGTTCGTGCTCACGCTGAGGACTCCCGGCGGGCTCGTCGATTCCACCCGCGAGATCAACAACGCCATCATCCACGCGCGCACGCCGGTCGCGGTGTTCGTGGGGCCGTCGGGCAACCGCGCCGCGTCGGCTGGCTTTCTGATCACCATCGCGGCCGATGTGGCCGCCATGGCTCCCGGCACGCACATCGGCGCGGCACATCCCGTGGCTGGCAATGGCGAGAAGATCGACGAGACCATGGCCAGGAAGATGACGTCGGATGTCGCGGCGTACGGCCGCACGCTGGCAACGCAGCGCAAACGCAACGTGACGCTCGTCGAACAGGCGGTCAACGACAGCCGGTCGTTCACCGAAAGCGAAGCGGCCGGGGCATCCCCTCCCCTCATCGACCTCATCGTCAACGACGTGCCGGAGCTCGTGCGGAAGCTCGATGGCCGCAGCATTACCCGCTTCGACGGCCGGACCGAGACGATTCGCACCGCGGGGGCCTCGACGACCGTCGTCCGCATGACGTGGGCGCAGCGCGTGCTGAGCGCGGTGGCGCATCCGCAGATCGCGTACCTGCTCCTGACGCTGGGGACGCTCGGCCTCACGATCGAGCTCTGGAGCCCCGGCGCCATCCTGCCGGGCGTCGTCGGCGGCATCTGTCTGCTGCTCGCCTTCTTTGCCTTCCAGGTGCTGCCGGTCAGTTATGCCGGCGTGCTCCTGATCCTCTTTGGCCTGGCGCTGCTCGTGCTCGAGGTCAAGGTGACCAGCTTCGGCCTGCTCGCCGCCGGTGGTATTGTCTCGCTGCTGTTCGGATCCCTGATGCTCATCGACTCGCCGCTGCCGGAACTGCAGGTGGGGCTACGCCTGGTCCTGCCGGTCACGCTCGGCATGGCCTTCGTGCTGCTGTTCCTCGTGCGGCTGGGGGTGCAGGCTCAACGCGCGGCGCCCGTGACCGGCAATACCGCGGTGATCGGAGAAGTCGGCGAGGTGCTCACGACCATTGATGCCGGGACCACGGGTAGTATCCGGACGCACGGCGAAATCTGGAACGCCACGGCCAGTGAGCGGCTCGTGCCCGGCGACCGCGCCCGCGTGACCGGCATCACCGGGCTCGTGCTCCACGTCGCCCGCGACGCACCCTCGCCAACTCGTGAACCCGGAACCCTGTGACGCCCCCGGAGGCCCGACGTGTTGATTTCACCTGTCCTGATCGTCGCCGCGATCGTCGCCTTCTACCTGATCAGCTCCATCAAGATCCTGAACGAATACGAGCGCGCGGTCGTCTTTCGCCTCGGCAAGCTGCTCAGCGAGCCCAAGGGGCCAGGCGTGATCTTCGTCTTCGCGCCGCTCGATCGCATGGTGCGGGTCAGCCTGCGAACCATCGTGATGGACGTGCCGCCGCAGGACGTCATCACGCGCGACAACGTGTCGGTCAAGGTGAATGCCGTGGTCTATTTTCGGGTGATGGACCCGCGCCGCGCGATTGTCGAAGTCGAGAGCTACCACTACGCCACGTCCCAGCTGGCCCAGACGACGCTGCGCAGCGTGCTGGGGCAGGTGGAGCTCGACGACCTGCTGTCGGAGCGTGAGCGGCTCAACCGGGAGCTGCAGCAGATCCTGGATCAGCGCACCGATCCCTGGGGGGTGAAGGTGTCGTCGGTCGAAGTGAAGCAGGTGGACCTGCCGCCCGACATGCAGCGTGCCATGGCCAAGCAGGCCGAGGCCGAGCGCGAGAAGCGTGCTAAAATCGTGCACGCGGCGGGTGAGCTGGAAGCCTCGGAAAAGCTGGCGATGGCGGCCGAGATTATCGCGAAGGAGCCTGTCACGATCACGCTCCGATATCTTCAGACGCTCACCGAGATCGCGTCCGAGAAGAACTCGACCATCATCTTCCCGCTGCCCATTGAGCTGATGAACGTGATCACGGGTCGCAAAGCCTAACGTGCCTGAGCTTTCACACGACACGGCCGAAGACGGCTTCCACGAAATCCAGCTGACCGGGAAGCAGCTCGTCTTCCTCTTCATCGTCACGACCAGCGTGGTCGTGGGGGTGTTCCTGTTCGGCGTACTCGTCGGCCGCGGCGCGCGCGACAGCGGGCCCGAGAGTACCGCCTCTGCTTCCGCCACGCCGCCCCTCGGGGAGGCCCCCGTTGCCACGGCCACGCCGACGGAAGCGCCTGCGCCGGTCGGAGACGAGCCAGCGAAGGAGGATCTGGCCTATCCGGGCATCCTCGGCAACTCCGCCCCGGAAGGAAAGATCGGGGCCGCGTCAAAGGCTGATCCGAAGCCTCAGCCGCCGGCAGTCGAGTCGCCCCCGGCGCCAGCGCCGTCATCCCCCTCGTTACCCGCGAAACGGGCGGAGGTCCCGGCAGGCGTTCCCACCTCGGGGAAGCCTGGCACCTGGCTCGTGCAGGTCATGGCGACCCGTGAGCAGACTGTGGCCGCCGACACCGTGAAGCGTCTGACGGCGAAGGGTTATCCGGCATTTCTCCTGCGGCCCCCTCCGGGCGCCCCCCAGCCGTTCTACAAGGTGCAGGTCGGCCGCTACGCCGAGCGGAGCGAGGCCGACCAGGTGTCGCTCCGTCTCAAGAAGGAAGAACAGTTCACAAATTCCTGGATCTTGCGCTAGCAGCGCTCTCCGGCCTGCTGCTGGCGCTCAGCTTCCCGAAGTACGGTCATCCGGCCTGTGCCTGGATCGCGCTGACGCCGCTCGTCGTCGCGAGCGTGATGGCGTCGCGGCGTCCGGGTCCCCGAGCATTCCTCGCGGGGCTCCTGACCGGCGCCGTGTACTTTGCCCTGACGCTCTACTGGCTCGTCGAGACCATGACGTCGTTCGGGGATCTCGCGCTGCCCGTGGCAGTCTTCTCGGCCGGCGTCCTGGTGGCTTACCTGGCACTCTTCCCGGCCGCTTTTGCATTCATCACCAGTCGCCTCTTCAGGGCCTTCGGCACCCGGGGGCTGCTCCTCGCGCCCGCGGTGTGGGTGACGACGGAGCTGGGCCGGCAGTATGTGTGGGACGGTTTCCCATGGATTCTGCTCGGGTACAGTCAGGTGACCGTCCTGCCCGTCGCGCAGGTCGCCTCCATCGTCGGCGTGTACGGGCTGTCCGCGATTCTCGCGGCGACGGCGACGGCCGCGGCGCTGCTCGTAGTCGATCGCGGTCGCATGCGTTGGGTTTCCGCTGGTGTAGTGGGCGGGCTGCTCGCCGTGGTCGTGATCTGGGGGCAGGCCCGTCTCGGCCAGTCCACGCTGCTGACGCACGGGCAGTCGGTGCGCGTGGGCGTGCTCCAGGGCAACATCGCGCAGGATCAGAAGTGGGATCCCGCGCTGCGCGGCGCCATCACCGATCGGTATCTCGACATGACACGCCGCGCGCTGGGCGAGGGCGCCACGTTCATCCTCTGGCCCGAGTCGTCGTATCCGGTGCTGTTCGAAGACGACATCCTTGGGGCGGCGGCCGTCAGGAGGCTGGCGATTGAATCGGGCGCGACGCTGCTGATTGGCAGTGATCAGGTCGAGCCTATACAGCCGGCGTCGGATGCGAAGGGGCCGACGTCGCGCTTCTACAACGCGGCGTTCCTGGTGAAACCCGACGGTACGACAGGGGCCGTCTACCGCAAGATGCACCTCGTGCCCTTCGGCGAGTACGTGCCGTTGAAGAGGATGCTGTTCTTCGTCGGGCCGATTATCGAGGCCGTGTCCGGGTTCTCGCCAGGAACCGATCCTGTGCTGCTGCCTGTCGGCGACCATCTGGTGAGCACGGCGATCTGTTACGAAGTGATCTTTCCGGATTTGATTCGCGGGTTCGTGCGGGACGGCAGCGAGCTGCTGACGACCATCACGAACGATGCGTGGTACGGCCGCTCCTCGGCGTCCTACCAGCACTGGGATCAGGCCTCCATGCGGGCGATCGAGCAGGGTCGCTATCTCGCCCGCGCGGCCAACACCGGCATCAGCGGCTTTGTCGATCCCTACGGCCGGGTGCTCGCGAAGACGCCGATGTTCGAGCCGGACGTCGTGGTTCGCGATGTCCGCTTCCTGACCGACCGCACAATCTACAGCCGCATCGGCGACCTCGTCGCCTGGATCTCGCTCGCCCTCACCGTCGTGGCACTCTTCGCCGCCATGGAACCCCGTAGAACCAGAACCCTGCAGGACCCCGTAGAACCCGTAGAACGATAAGATAGCAACCATGGCCGTACAACTCGACGAGCAGCTTCGCAGATATCAGGACCTCGCCCGCCGCGGCTCCGATCTGCGGAGCTATCTTTGACGCCGCCCGCCCTGCCCAGGAACTCTCCGCGATAGAGCAGCGCGTCTCCGATCCCGACTT
>JANPJN010000768.1:0-5382 GCA_031425515.1 Acidobacteriota bacterium
GCCGGCTCCGCGGTGCGCGCCGGCTGGCCGGACAGCAGCAGCGGCAGCTCGACGTTCTCGAGAAGCGTGAGCGTGGGCAACAGATTGAAGAACTGGAAGACGAAGCCGACCCGCTCGCGGCGGATGCGCGTCAGGGCGTTGTCGTCGAGCGACTCGAGCGCGGCCGACTCGAGCCGCACGGTGCCGGCGGACGGCCGATCCATCGCCCCGCACAGATGCAGCAGCGTGGACTTCCCGCAGCCGGACGGGCCGACCAGCGCGACGAAGTCCCCCTGCTCGAGCGTGAGGCTCACGTCGGTGACGGCCCGCACGCCGGCCGCTCCGCCCGTATACGTCCGCGAGACGTGAGCGGCCTCGAGCACCAGGCTCAGGGCGTCCCCTTCTTCTTGCGCATCCGCACTTCCCGCCCGCCATCCGCAAACCGCACGTCGTCCATCAGCCCGTTGATGAGGAAGATGCCCCGGCCGCTCGGCTTGAGGATGTTCTCGGGATCGAGCGGATCGGCCACCACCGCGGGATCGAAGCCCGCGCCTGGGTCGCGGACGGTAATGACGACTTCACCCGCCTCGTCCCACGCGACCGAACACTGCAGCGCCTTGGTCGCGTCTCCGCCGCAGCCGTGGCGGATGGCGTTGGCCACCGCTTCCTGCAGCGCGAGCTCCACCGCCATGACGTCGGTCTCGTTCCAGTGCTTCTCCTGGAGCACGTGCACCACGCCGTCTGTGAGCGCCGGAATGGCCGCCGGATCGGCCGGAATGGTCATCGTGAACTCGCAGGTGGAACAGAAGGGAATCATCGCGCTCAGCCGACGCACGTTGTCGTGCGTCGTCCGCAGCTCGGCGATGAGACCAGCCTGCTCAGCCTCTGCCCGATCGCGCTCCCCGAGTGCCTGCTCGAGCTCGAAGACCTGACGCCGCAGCTCGAGCTGCGATTGCACCTGCCGGCGCAACGCGTCGAGCGCCGCGATCTGGAGCGGCGTCAGCGTCCGGGTGACCCGATCGACGACGCAGAGCGTGCCGAGGGTGTGACCTTCTGGCGTGACGAGCGGCGCGCCGGCGTAGAAGCGGATGTGGGGGTCGCCGGTCACGAGCGGGTTGTCGCGCAGCCGTGGGTCTTCACGGGCGTCCGGAATGATGAGCATGTCTGGCGCCGTGAGCGCATGCGCGCAGAACGACAGCGCCCTCGGCGTTTCCTCGAGCGCAATGCCGATCCGCGACTTGAACCACTGCCGCTCCGCGTCGACGAGCGTGATGAGCGCTATGGGTGTCCCGCAGATGTGGGAGGCGAGCATGGTGAGATCGTCGAAGGCGCGCTCCGGCGCGGTGTCGAGAATCCGGTATTCCCGCAACGCCGCGAGCCGGGCGGCTTCGCTGGTGTCAGTCACCGGGCGGCGCCGTCCGCAAAGCTGGCCAGGGCGTCCTGCTCGGACTCGAAGATCTGAAACACTCCAAGCAGCCGGCTGATCGTCAGCACACGGCGGCAGCGCGGAGAGATCGAAACGAGGCGGAGGTCGCCCCCCCTGCGCCGCAGGCTCATGAACTTCGCGATGAGCACGCCAACGCCGCAGCTGTCGATGTAGTCCACCTCTCTGAGGCTCAGCAGGATCTTCAGTCGCGCCTCCGAGACGAGGTGGTTCACATGCGTCCGCACCTCCTCATCCCCATCGTCGAACACCAGACGCCCCTGCAGATCCAGCAGCGTGACATCGCCGACCCGCCGCTCGCTGATCACCATGGGCTTGGCGGAATTATAGTCCCCGGCGCGGCGGATCGTGGGCGGGGCCGAGGGGGCACGCACCGGCCGGTGCCCGGGCGCAGTAGACTGGCCGATATGAACGAGCACCTGGGGAGCATGAAGCCGTGGGTTACCTTTGCCGGCTGCGTCCTGGTGGTCGGCGTGCTCTATTGGGCGCAGGCCGTGCTGGTGCCGCTGGCCCTGGCGATCCTGCTCACGTTCGTGCTGACGCCGCCCGTCACGTGGATGCAGCGCTGGGTCGGTGGCGCGGCGGCGGTGCTGATCGTCGTCACGCTCGTGTTCACGGTGCTCGGCCTCGCCGGCTGGGGGCTGATGCGGCAGGGACAGCGGCTCGTCGAGGATCTGCCGGGATACCGGTCGAACATCCGGGCGAAGATGGCCGACGTCCGTGGCGCGGGGCGCGGCGGCACCGTCGAGAAGCTGCAGGAGAGCCTCGAAGAGATCAAGACGGATCTTGGCAGCACCCCCACCCCAAAAGGCACGTCGGCACGGCCGCTGGTCGTGACGACACCGCAGGCGACGGGCTTTACGGGGTTTTCGTGGCTGGGACCGATCGTGGGCCCGTTGAGCACCGCTGGCGTCGTGATCGTGCTGGTCATCTTCATGCTGATCGAGCGTCGCGATTTGCGCGATCGCCTGATAGGTATTTTCGGGCACGGACGCCTCGCCGTCACGACCAAGGCCCTGGACGAGGCCGGCACCCGCGTGAGCCGTCAGCTGCTCATGCAGTCTCTCGTCAACGCGACCTACGGTGTGGCGGTCGGCGTCGGGTTGTACTTTCTGAACGTCCCCTATGCCCTGGTCTGGGCGATGCTTGGCGCCGCCCTTCGCTTCATTCCCTACGTCGGTCCCGTGCTCGCGGCCGGCGCACCTATCCTGGTGAGCCTCGCGGCCTTACAGGGGTGGCGAGGACCGCTCGAGGTCGTGGCGCTCTTCACGGTACTGGAGCTCTTCACGAATCTCGTGCTCGAGACCGTGCTCTACGCCGGCGCCGCGGGGGTGTCGCAGGTGGCCCTGCTCGTGTCGGTCGCCTTCTGGACGTGGTTGTGGGGGCCGCTCGGCCTGTTGATGGCCACGCCGCTCACGGTGTGTCTCGTCGTGCTCGGGAAGCACGTGCCCGGGCTCGAGGTGTTCTGCACGCTCCTGGCCGACACCCCGGCGCTTGCGCCCGAGTACGGGTACTACCAGCGGCTGCTGGCGCGGGACCAGAGCGAGGCATCGGATTTGATCGAACGCCACGTGGCCGGCGAGGCGCCGGACACGGTCTACGATGCGCTGCTTCTGCCGGCGCTCAACTACGCGGAACGCGACCGCCTGGAGGAGCGGCTGTCGCTCGATGAGGAGCTCACGGTGATCGAGGCCACCCGGGAACTGACGGTTGACGCCGCCCGGGCGCTTCACGCGCTGGCGCCCGCCGCGGGCCCGCTGGGTCTCGACGTGGAGACCCTGCACCCGCCGCCCGCGGGGACGACGCTGTCGGTGATGGGCTACGCCGCCAACGGCGCGGCGGACGAGATCGCCCTCACGATGCTGAAGGCACTTCTCGATCCGGCCCACGCGGCGCTCGAGATTACGTCAGCACGGATGCTGGCCGCTGACGTGATTGCGCTCGTCGAGGAGCGGAAGTGCCGCGTGATCTGTATCGCGGACCTGCCGCCCAGCCCATTTTCGAAGACGCGTTACCTCGTCAAGCGCCTGCGCGCGGCGTTTCCAGCCCTCCAGATCGTGGTCGGGCGCTGGGCGCCGGCGACACTGGCAGACGAAAGCACGCAGGTCCTGCGCGAGGCCGGTGCGAATCACGTGGGCGCATCGCTCGTCGGCACGAGGGATTACCTCCGCACGCTGATGGACCCCTCGCATGCGGCCGGGGCCGACGCCGCATGAGTCTGCGTGCTGTGCGCAGAACGCGAACACTGCCGGTGCCAGTTTCCGGGCGCGCGAGTTCCCCCGCCGCGATCGGACCGCGCGGTCGCCGTCAGAACAATCCGATCAGCCGCAGCGCCGCGATCGCGGCGAATCCAAGCAGCAGCATGTCGAAGGTGCGCTGGGGAATCCGTGTCGTCAGCCATCGTCCTGCCAGGAGGCCGAGGACGATGAGCGGACTGAGCACGAGGTTCAGCAGCAGCGTCCCGCCGTGGATGAGGCCCAGCGCGATGCTGAAGGGGATCTTGAAGGTGTTCACGATGAGGAAGAACCACGCGCTGGTGCCGACGAACTCCATCTTCGGGAGCGAGACCGCAAGGCAGTAGATCGCGAAGATGGGTCCCGCTGCATTCGCGAGCATCGTCGCGCACCCGGCCACGAGGCCGATCGTCCAGGCGAACAGTCTGGTGTGCGGCACATGGCCGAACCATGACGGCCGCTGCATGCGCGCAATCTGCAGCGCGATCAGCCCCAGGATGATCCCTCCGATGATCGGCTTGTAGACGGCCTCGCTCAGCGACCGCATGTACCACGCCGAAACGATCACGCCGAGGCAGGCCGGCGGCAGCATGCGCCGGATGTAGTCCCACCGGGCGTGCTGGTGGAAGGCACGGACGGCGGTGACGTCGCCGACGATGAGCATGGGAAGGACGATGCCGGTGGACGTGCGGGCGCCGAAGAGAAAGGCGAAGACGACGACCGGCAGCAGGCCCATGCCGGAGATGCCGGCTTTTCCGATGCCCACGCAGGCCGCGGCGACCATCGCGAGGAGCCACTGGTAGAGGTCGAGGTGGGGCATGGAGCCCGGCTAGTATGGGGCAAAAGTGCAGGGCGGCCTCGATCCGGCACCCAAACCAGATCGTCCATGCAGAATCAACGACTTACGCTAAAGATGAGTGTCCCCCTTGGGGCGGACTATAATCGGGGGTTCCCCCTCGATGTTCACCAAGGCCATCGCCCCGTCCGTCAGTGCCCGCACCCGCGCGAAGGGGTTTGCCTATTTCGAGTCCGGGCGCGTGATCGACATCAACGGTGCGGAGTGGGTCGCGAGCGCCACGGTCCGCGGTACGCGGGACTACCGGGTGGACATGGTCCGCGAGCGCCACCGCTTCACCGGCGGCTGCGAGTGCCCCTTCTACGCGGACCGCGCGGAAGTCTGCAAGCACATCTGGGCGGCGTTGCTCGAAGCGGAGGAGCGCGGACTCCTCGCCGGCGACGGCCCCGTCGAATCTGACGCCGTGCTCGACCCCGAGTACAGGCCCGGTCCCTCCGACCTTCTCCTCGAATCACCCGCGGTCTACAACCCCCGAGGGGTCCGTGCTCCGGCGGTGAAGCCTCCGGCGTGGCAGCGGTTTCTGCACGAGCTCAAGCAGGACGTCGTTGCGGCCGAAGGGGCGATCCCGTTGCCGCGCTTCTCGAACGGCGAGATCGTCTACGCGGTGGACGTCCGCGAGACCCTGACCGGACGCGGCACGGTGCTGGCGGTCTTCTTCCGCCAGCGCCGGAAGAACGGCGCCTGGACGAAACCCCGGGCGATTGCCGTCACGCAGGCGGAAGCGGAGCACCTGGTCAACCAGGACGACCGCGAAATTTTGTCGCTCCTGCTCGGCGCGTCGAGCGGCCAGGCGACGGGCGCGGTCTACGACTCGGGCTATCTCCGGCTCTCGCGCTACGTGATGAACGGGCCGCTCGAGGAGCGGCTGC
>JANPJN010000769.1:0-7569 GCA_031425515.1 Acidobacteriota bacterium
CGTTCGGGGTCGAGCGCGGCGTGCGACACTCCGCGCCCGCGCAGATCACCAGGGGGGGCTGCCTAGTAGGGTAGCATAGGCGCGCTCATTCCGTCGGCGCCCTCGAGCGCACCGCGCGTCCGCGCCACCGCTTCCGCCAGATAGTGCTCGTCCAGCTCCACCCCCACGAAATTCAGCCCCAGACGGGCCGCCGCGACCGCCGTGCTCCCCAGACCGAGAAACGGGTCCAGCGCCAGGGCGACCCGTTCCAGACCGTGCAGCTTGAAACAGTACTCCGGTACTCGTGGCGGAAACGTCGCCGGGTGAGGACGATCCTTCACGCGGTTCTGGATGGTGTCGTAGGGGATGAACCAGGTGTTGCCGCGGCAGCGCAGGTTGCTGCCGCTGGTCTGCCAGCGGCCGATGTTCGAGGCATCCTGGTACGGCACGCCGATCGCCCGGCGATCGAGCGGCGTGCGACCGTCCCGGGTGAAGTGGAAGATGAACTCGTGGCAGTCGTTCACGAAGCGTGGGCTGTTGATCGGTTTGTAGTGGCCCACGGCCAGGTCGCGATCGAGCGCGGCGGCTCCGGCCGCGTCGCGATCGATGGCCACCGACTTGATCCAGTGAATCGTGTTCTGCAACTCCAGATGCGCCCGCGCGGCCAGGGCCACGTCGATGGCCGTCCAGGGGTCGGTCGGCTTGGCGCCGACGTGGAGGAAGAGCGACCCGGTGGCGTCCAGCACGTCGCGCGCGGCCGCAATCCAGCGACCGGTCCACTCGAGATACCGGTCGCGCGGGAGGGCATCGTCGTAGGTGCGATAGTCGATCCCGAGGTTGTAGGGGGGAGATGTGACGATGGCCGAGACGGAGCCTCGGGGCAGCGCGGCCATGATCTCGAGGCTGTCGCCGAGGAAGAACCGGAGACGGCGGCCGTGCCGCGTCGTGAGCGTGGTATGCGGTGTGGGGAGGCGCGCCGGCGTCCTCGCGGAGGGCATGGCGTGCAGTGTACCGTGGGTGCGTGCCCGGGCGCGGCGTGTGCCGCGCCGGAACAGCTATGACGCTTTTGCGGAGAGGGAGTGGCTGCCGAACCGTGCCGCCGCAATCGTGTGATTGCGCCGGTGACCGTGCTGGCTGCAGCCCGTGCCCTTCTCCTCGACGTAGGTGATCTCCCGATTCGTCGCGATCTCGCGGTAGTGGCCCGTGACGCAGCCACAACCCAGAGTCGTGAAGCCGAGGAGACGAACGAGACTCATCATGAGAACCCCCATCCTGCCTTGAGCAATTCCTGTACCGCGGAGTGGCACCACGCCAGCCGCGCATCACGCCGACGTGTCACCTGCGTCCGAGGCGATTTATCAGGCGTCTGCGCGAACGGCGCGTACAGCGGCGCAACGATCCGCGCATCGCCGCGCGCGCAAGACGACACGCGTTGAATCGCGGCCACCAATTTCTTGGATAACCAAAGCCGGGACGTGGCGGTGGTGTGGGTGAACCGCTTACGATGGCAGCATGACGAATGTCCTTTTCGCAATCCTCGTCGCGAGCCGCGTGACCTTCGCCGCTCCCGCACAGACACCCGGGAACGCCGGGATGGCGACCGTGGGAGATCGGCTGCTCCGCGACGCCACCATCGCTGCCACGATCGATCGGGTGCAGCGCGAGGAACCGGCGGTTCTGGAGGAGCAGCGGCGGCTCTGCGAAGTGCCGGCGCCTCCGTTCGGAGAAGCGCGCCGGGCCGCGGTCTTCAAGGCGCGATTCGAGGCACTGGGGCTGACCAGCGTGCGGATCGACAAGGCGGGGAACGTGATCGGCGAGCGGCGGGGCGCGGCGGCGCGGCCCCACGTCGTGTTGTCCGCCCATCTGGACACGGTGTTCCCGGAAGAGACGCCGGTCGCCACCTCCCGCGCGGGCGACGTCCTGCGCGGGCCAGGCATCAGCGACGACTGCCGGGGGCTTGCCGTGCTGCTTGCGGTCGCGCGTGCGCTCACGGTGGCGAAGGTGCAGACGACCGGGCGCGTGACGTTCGTCGGGACCGTGGGGGAGGAGGGGCTCGGTGACCTGCGCGGCGTCAGACACCTCTTCGACGCCGAGTTGCCGGACGGCGCGGACGCGTTCGTCTCCGTGGACGGTGCGGGGATGGGCGTGACCAATACGGCCGTCGGCAGCCTGCGGTACCGCGTCACCTTCAAGGGCCCCGGGGGGCACAGCTACGGGAACTTCGGCATCGCCAACCCGATGCACGCCCTCGGGCGGGCCGTGGCGCGCATCGCCGACCTGCAGGTGCCGTCCACGCCGCGCACGACGTTCAACGTCGGACGGATCGGGGGCGGGACGTCGGTGAACACGATTCCGTCCAGCGCCTGGATGGAGGTGGATCTGCGGTCATCCGATCGGGCGGCCCTCCGCGAGCTCGACGCGGGGCTGCAGCGGGCGCTCGACGCGGGCGCGGCGGACGAGAACCGGCGATGGGGCGGGCAGGGGGTGGTGGTCGAGAAGACCAGCGTCGGTGACCGTCCCGCGGGGCGGACTCCGCCGGAGGCGCCGATCGTGGAGGCGGCGCTATCGGTCACCCGGGCGGTCGGGGAGCGCGCGGTTCCCGGGGAGGGATCCACGGATGCCAACCTCCCGATCAGCCGCGGCGTGCCCGCCATCACGATTGGAGGCGGCGGCACGTCCGACGGGGAGCACACCGTGGCCGAGACCTTTACCGCCACTGGATCCTGGAAGGGCACGGCTCGCGCGCTGCTGCTGGTGCTGGCCCTCGCGGGCCGGTGATGGATGTCGGGGTCGGGCCAGGGACGCCGACGGACAGCGACGCATGCAGGATGGCGGATGACGAATCCGTAGGTGCCGTGCCGGAACTGGTACGCCCGCCCCGGTACCCGATTGCCGGCGGGCCGCTTTTCGACGCCCTCCGGGGGCATCGACGGGGAGGCGCCGAGCCGATACGACGGGAAAGCGGCGGTGAGCCCCAGTTGTGTCAGCGGTCGGGCCGATGGCGCCGGGACGAGTATGGCTGTGGTACCCGTCTTGTATGGTGACACTCAGACCACGCACGAGGGTCCGGGTGACGTAAAAGCAGTCACTCTCCGGCGGTCGAGCTATATAAGTTGTTGCTCATACAGGAGTTTTGTTGTTAGACTCTCCTTGTTCCGCCTCTTCGGCATCGACTGTATCCCAGCCAGTAGATGCCTTCATGTTTTCTCACGGAGGGTTCGTGCGCCTGATTAAGCTCCGGCTGGTTACCCGTGTGTGTGCGCTTCTGCTGGGAATCGCCGTTGGTCTGCCGCTCACGGCGGATTCGGCCCAGAAGTCGTCCACCAGGCGCAAGACCGCCCCGAAAGCTTCGATGTCGGCCCGTCGGGCCACACCGCGTCCGTCGGCCAGGCCCGCCTACTCGGCCTCGGCCTCCCGCGTACGCAAGGCCCGCCTGGCGCGAGCCCGGGCCGCGGCGCGCACCCGCGAGTTTCACCGTCTGCAGGCGGTGCGGTCACTCCAGGAAGCCATGACCCCCCGCTACCGGACCGACGCCAATGGCGAGCGTGTGCCGGATGTCCGGGCAGCGGCCGCCATCATCTTCAATCCGGCGACCGGCGAAGTGCTGTGGCAGGAGAATGCGCAGGACAAGCGCTCCATCGCCAGCATCACGAAGGTCATGACGGCGGTGGTCTTCCTCGAAGACAACCCGGATCTCGAACAGACCGTCACGGTCGAGCGCGGCGACGTCTATGCCGCATCAACGACCTACCTGAAGGCCAACGATCGGCTGAAGATTGGCGACGTCCTCCACCTCACGCTGATTGCCTCCGACAACGCGGCGGCGCGGGTGCTCGCGCGGGTCTCGCACGGCGGTCCGGCCTCGTTCGTCGAGCGAATGAATGAAAAGGCGCTGGAGCTCGGTCTGGAAGCCACGACGTTTGCCGATCCGTCCGGTCTGAACCCCGCCAATATCTCGTCGGCGTACGACCTGTCGCGCCTCATCTCCTTTGCCGCTGCCGACGAGCGCATTGCGCCCATCATGCGCACCGCGAACTACAGCTTCCCGACCAACCGCCGGACCATCAATATCCACAGCACCAACCGGCTGGTCATGGGAGGCGATATCGACGTGCTGGGCGGCAAAACCGGGTTCATCACCAAGGCCGGCTACTGCCTGGCGACGCTGCTGCGGCTGCCGAGCGGCAACCAGGTGGCCGTCGTGGTGCTCGGAGCACGGTCCAATCCGGGCCGCTTCTGGGAGACGCGGCACCTCTTCAACTGGATGTCCGACAAGGCGACCTCGATCTTCGCCAAGCAGGACGTGCAGCAGCACGAATAAAGTCGCCTATTTGTAGCCCTTCTGCATGGCGGCGGCATCGAGCGGCAGCGTGGCCACGCTGTCCACCGACGGCATGACCGGCCGTGAGGCCCGCCGTGCATCGAACGCCTTCAGGTAGCGCTCGCACACGTCGCACCCATACAAACGATACTGCCCGTCCCGGCTCGCAAATGACGTGATGCGCCCGCGGTCCTCGTTGGCGCAGAACGGGCACGTCAACTGGTGGAAGTGCCAGCGCGCCGAGCACCGGCCGCAGATCAGGATCCGGTCCGCCGCGGGCGTGATCACCGCAAAGTCAGGCTCCCCGGCGCAGAGCGGGCACGTCCCCTCCACCCACCCGGCCAGGTCCGTGCGCGCCATGATGGCGTCGGCCGACCGCGTCAGAAACGGCCGCATCGCCTGCAGGAAGACCGGTTCGAGCCCCGCCCCATCCTCCACGATCGGCACGGCTCCGCCGCCGGCCGATTCGTACCAGGACCGCAGCACCACGGGGAGCCGGTCCGTCTCTCGGCAGAGCGCCTCCACCCGCCGGAAATCCTGTTCGTCGAGCGCCTCGTGGCTCCTCATCGCGGCCGCCGTCGCCCGCAGCAGAAAGCGCAGATCGCCCCACTCGATCGGCAGGTGCTCGAACCGGAGCACCGGGCCCTTGCCGAGCAGGCCGTTCAGATAGTCCTTCTCGAGCCTGATCGCCGGCAGCGACACGCGCGACTGTACCCGGCGCTGCAGCTGCAGCAGTTCGACCTGAAGGTCCACCGCGGAGCCCAGATCGGGCTGTTCCTGTTTGAGTCGGCGGAGCTCCGCGATTTCACGCGACTCCGATCGAGCGGGAGGGGGCACCTGGGATTCGGTCACGGCTGGATTCTAAGCCAACAGGGCGGAGCCCTGCCACTGGGCAGCACGCGCCTGCTCCGGACGAAGCGGGCCCCCCTCGGTTGAACGCCGGGCGTTTGACGGATACCATTGAGACAATGCCCGAGAAGAAAAAGCGGTCCAGGCCAGCCGCCTCCGCGCCGACCCCACCATCGCCGCCGCCACCGCCGAGCCCCCCCGCCGCGTCAGTCGCAAAACGACGGAAGGCCCCGTCCACCCAGCCGCGCGCAGTGCCTCCGGCCCGGCCGAAGAAGACGGCGGCGAAGCGTCCGTCCGTGAAGACCGCACCGGCCTCGACGCCGGCGGCCGCCGCGGCGCCGCTTCATATCGTCATGATCACGCCCGAGGCCCACCCTTACGCCCACACCGGGGGTCTGGCCGAGGTCGTCGCCGCCCTGTCGGACGCGCTGGGGCAGGCGGGCCACCGGGTCACGCTCATCCTTCCGGGCTACCGGGGCGTCCGGCTCCCCGAGGCGCGAGCCGAGCACACCGCGCTCGACTTTGCCGGCCGGCACGTGGCCGTCACGTTCCACACGGGCGCGGAGCGCGCCGGCGTGACGCCCGTGGTCGTGGATGTGCCTGACCTCTTCGATCGCGAAGGGCTCTACGGCGACCAGTCCGGGGACTTCGGCGACAATGCGTGGCGGTTCGCGGTCTTCAGCCGGGCGGCGCTGGAGTACCTCCGAGGACGCGGGGAGCGCCCCTCGATCATTCACGCGCACGACTGGCAGACCGGCATGGTCCCGGTCTTCCAGAAGATGCAGCTCTCCCACGACCCGGTGGTGGGCGGCGTGCCGGTTATCTTCACCATCCACAACCTGGCGTTCCAGGGGGTCTTTCCGCCGACGACGCTGCCGGCCGTGGGGCTGGGGTGGGAAGTGATGGACGTCCAGGCGCTGGAGTACTGGGGGCAGATCAGCTACCTCAAAGGGGGGATCAACTTCAGCGAGCGGCTGACGACCGTCAGTCCGTCCTACGCGCACGAGATCCTGACACCCCAGCTCGGCTTCGGGCTCGACGGCGCGCTGCTCCGGCGTGCCAGCGACCTGCGCGGCATCCTGAATGCGATCGACGTCACCCGCTGGGATCCGGCCCACGATGCGCTCGTCGGGGCACCGTACGACGCCGCACACCTCGCCGGCAAGGCCCGCGCAAAACAGGTCCTGCTCGACGCCGTGGGCCTGCCGTCCACCGCCGCCGCCCGGCGGAGGCCCGTCATCGGGCTCATCTCCCGGCTCACGCAGCAGAAGGGGTTCGATCTGCTCGCCGCCGCGATGGACGAGCTCATGACGCTCGATGCCGCCTGGGTGCTGCTCGGCAGCGGCGATCGCGAATACGAGGCGGGGTGGACGTCCCTGGCCGCGGCGCATCCGGACCGGGTCTCGGTAACGATCGGGTTCGAGGAGGCGCTGGCCCACCGGATCGAGGCGGGCGCCGACATCTTCCTGATGCCGTCACGCTACGAGCCGTGCGGACTCAATCAGCTCTACAGCCTGCGCTACGGCACGGTTCCGGTCGTCCACGCGACCGGAGGCCTCAAAGACACCGTGCGGGACGTGGGGGAGGCGGACCCCAACGGCCTCAAGTTCTCCGATTTCAGTCCTGCGGGGCTGGTGGCGGCGGTTCGCCGCGCGCTCCAGCTCTTGCACGATTCCCGTCAATGGTCGCGCCTGCAACAGGCAGGCATGCGCGATGATCACTCGTGGGACGTTTCGGCCCGCGAGTATGTCAAAGTGTATGAAGAGGCGGCGTTCGAACTTTCACCAGAGGCACGTTAAATGGCATCCGACAAGGTCACCACGCTCACCGACACGAACTTCGATCAGTCCGTCATCAAGGCGGCGCAGCCGGTCCTCGTGGACTTCTGGGCCGAATGGTGCGGCCCCTGCAAACGCCTGGGCCCGACGATCGACGAACTGGCCACCGACTACGACGGCCGCGTCACCATCGGCAAGCTGAACGTGGACGACAATCCGTCGGTCGCCGGTCGCTTCAGCATCCGTGGGATTCCCACGCTGCTGCTCTTCAAGGGCGGGCAGATTGTCGAGCAGGTCGTCGGCCTTGCCGACAAGGACTCGCTCAAGAAGATGATCGACAAACACGTCTGACCCTGGTTCCATGCCCCTCCACAACGTCGTCATCATCGGCTCCGGCCCCGCGGGGCTGACCGCCGCGCTCTATGCGGCGCGCGCCAACCTCAAGCCGCTCGTCATCGAGGGGCTGGAGGCGGGCGGGCAACTGATGCTGACGACGCTCGACGAGAACTGGCCATGCCACCGCGACGGCATCCTGGGCCCTGAGATCATGACGGAGATTCGCGCGCAGGCCGAACGTTTCGTAGCCCAGATCATCCGGGGCCAGGTTTCGTCTGTGGATGTCGGATCGCATCCATTCACGAT
>JANPJN010000770.1:0-3850 GCA_031425515.1 Acidobacteriota bacterium
CGATCGTCACCTTCCGTGTGTGCACCCGCAGAATCGCCTCGCGCCCCCGCAGGTCCGGATTGCCCACCGTCACCTGACGGTCGAAGCGTCCGGGCCGCAGCAGCGCGGGATCGAGGATATCCTGACGGTTCGTCGCCGCGATGACGACGATCCCGCGGTGGGGCTCGAAGCCGTCCATCTCGACCAGGAGCTGGTTGAGGGTCTGTTCGCGCTCTTCGTGGCTGAGGGAGTTGCCGCCGCGGCTGCGGCCGACGGCGTCGAGCTCGTCGATGAAGATGATGCAGGAGGTGTGGCGCCGTGCGTCCTTGAAGAGGCGGCGAACGCGCGAGGCGCCGACGCCGGCGTACATCTCGACGAAGTCCGAGCCGCTGGCAAAGAGAAACGGCACGCCCGCTTCTCCCGCGATCGAGCGCGCGAGGAGGGTCTTGCCGGTGCCCGGGGGGCCGACGAGCAGGACTCCCTTCGGAATGTGACCGCCGATGGCCGAGAAGCGCTCGGGGTGGCGGAGGAAGTCGACGATCTCCTTGACCTCGTCTTTGGCCTCGTCCACGCCCGCGACATCCTGGAAGGTGATGACGTTCTCGCCGCGCTCGGCGCTGCGCGCGCGGCCCGAGTTCGGAATGCGGCCGGCGGTGGTGCGGTAGACCGTGAAGCAGATGAGGCCGAAGAACGCGGCTGCGGCCACCATGGCGCCGTAGCTGAGGGCGGAGGGATCGGGCGTCGGCTCGACATCCACGCGAATGCCGCGCTTGACGAGGTCGGTCACGAAGGCGCCGTTCGCGGCCAGGAACTCGCGCGGCGCGATGGTGTGCACGAGCCGGCTGTCGCGCAGCGTGACGTCGATGGCGCGATCGCGGAACGTGACCGCGGTGATGCTGCCCGCTTCGAGCTCCATCAGGAACTGCGAGAAGGGGAGCGGCGGTGCGGGCGCGGGGCGCCGAGCGAAGTACACGCCCACCGGAAGGGCGGTCAGGGCGACGATGACCGCCGCAAGGATCAGAACACGGGGGCGCCGGAACGCTGGTGGCAGCACAGATACATCCGTTTCGCGAAGTGCGCCGAGGCCGGCCGGGCATGAGGGGCCGTCGGCGAACCGGGGCATACGCCGGTCCGCAAACGAAGCTCCCGCCCGTCAAGCATCTAGCGGCAGACTAAAGAGTGAAAAAAGAACACTCCGCTGGGGATTGGAATGTGCTCCGATTGTACAACGGGGCGTGGGTCCAAGTAAACCCGTGTCTTGAATAAAATCATGACAGCTGAGCCTTTATCGACGCCTCGCTCGTCCCTGCCTGGACGTGTCGTGGCATGGTCGGTCCACGCGTACACCGCGCTCGGCGCCGTGGCCGCATTCGTCGCGACCCTCGCGGTGTTCGACGGAGACTACCGGGCCGCGTTCCTCCTGCTGCTCGCCGCCACGGTGATCGATGCCAGCGACGGCGTGCTCGCGCGCCTCGCGCGCGTCAAGGAACGGACGCCGGACTTCGACGGCGCCCGCCTGGACGACATCGTGGACTACCTGACCTTCGTCTTCGTCCCGGTGCTGCTGCTGTACCGCGCAGGAGACCTGCCGCTCGACTGGGGCGGCATCGTCGTCGCCGCCGTGCTGCTCAGCAGCGCCTGGGGTTTCTGCAAGACCGACGCGAAGACCGACGACAGTTTTTTCACCGGGTTCCCGTCCTACTGGAACATCGTCGCGCTCTACCTCCACGCGTCGGGCCTGGCGCCGGTCTGGAACGGCGTCATCCTGCTGGTGCTGAGCGCACTGGTGTTCGTCAGGAACGGGTACGTGTATCCCACGCGGACGCCGGTGCTGCGCGGCCTCACCGTGGCGCTGGGCTCGGCCTGGGGCCTCATGATGCTCGCCACGATTCTGCTGCTGCCGGACGTGCCGGCCCGCCTGCTGATCGTGTCGCTCGCGTTTCCCGTCTACTACACCGTGCTGTCCTTCGTCCTCGATGCGCGGCGCCGCCGCGTCCGTTCGTGATCCGCGTTCCACGGATGCCGGTCCGTGTGCGCGACCGCATCGCCGGTGGCATCTTTGCGGTGCTGGTCGTGCTGACCGCACTGTCGCTGACGTGGACGCTCCGGCAGGCGTGGGCCGTGCACAAGCTCCGGCGCGGCGTGGGAGACACCTGGTTTCAGGCGTCAGACGGACGCGCCTGGTTCCGCATGGACGAGCACCGGCAGGACGTGCCGCTCGCCAACATCCCCGTGGCGCTCCAGAACGCCTTCGTCGCGGTCGAGGATCATCGCTTCTTTCATCACCCCGGCGTCGATCCGATCGCGCTCGGCAGGGCCGTCCTGCGCAACGTCACGTCCTCGGGCCGGGTCGAGGGCGGCAGCACGCTCACGCAGCAGCTCGCGCGGACGCTGTTTCTTTCCAACCGGAAGTCCTACGGCCGCAAGATCCGCGAGGCCGCGATCGCGCTGATGATCGAGGCCGATCTGTCGAAGCAGCAGGTACTCGAGCTGTACCTGAACCGCATCTACCTGAGTGCCGGCGTGTACGGCGTCGAGACGATGTCGAGGCACTTGTTCCGAAGGCCGGCGAAGTCGCTGAACCTCGCCGAGTGCGCGCTCATCGCGGGGCTGGCGCGATCGCCGGCGGGGCTCTCACCCTGGACGAACCTGCCCGGGGCGCTCGACCGCAGCCACGTGGTCCTGGCGCGCATGCGGCAGGAAGGGTTCATCACCGCGGCGCAGGAGCGCGACGCGCGGGCGTTCCGGATCCGCATTGCGCCGTATCCCGGCGCGGCCGAGCCGCGGGCAGGCTACGCGAAGGAGTTCCTTCGCCAGCAGTTCCGGGAGATCTTCGGCGGCGATCATCCCCCCGACTGGTCGGTCCGCACGACGTTCGACCCGGAGCTGCAGGAGGCCGCCGAGCGCGCGGTGTCGGAAGGCCTGCGCCGCTTCAGCGAGCCTGCCCTGCAGGCGGCGCTCGTCGCCATGAATCCGAGGAACGGCGACATCCTCGCCATTGTCGGAGGGCGCGACTTCCGTCAGTCCCAGTTCAATCGCGCGTGGCGCAGCCGGCGTCAGCCGGGATCGGCCTTCAAGCCGCTGCTGTTCGCGGCGGCGCTGGAGCACGGTTTCTCTCCTGTCACGGTCCTGAACGGGCTGGCGACCATTCAGCCGCAGGGGCCCGAGGAGTGGGCCCCGCGCAATGCGAGCGGGGACACGCCCGACACGCTCACGCTGCGCGCCGCGCTCGTCGAGTCGAACAACCGCGCCGCGACGATGCTGCAGCAGCGCATCGGCGCCCGCCCCGTGCTGCGCCTCGCGTCGGATGCGGGTCTGCGGGACCTGCCCAACGTCCCGTCGCTCTCGCTCGGCACCGGTGAAGTGACGCCGCTCGATCTGACCGCGGCATTTGCGATGTTTCCAAACGGCGGCTTCGCGGTGCGCCCGAGGGCGATCGCGAGAGTGACTGACTCGGACGGCGCGTCGGCCTACGACGCGCTGCCCCGCACCGAGCGGGTGCTGTCGCCGCAGACGGCCTACCAGATGGTGTCGATGCTGGAGGATGTGATCGACCGCGGGACGGCCTCCGCCGCGCGGAGCTGGGGCGTCCGCTTTCCCGCGGGCGGCAAGACCGGCACGACGAACGACTTCAAGGATGCCTGGTTCGTCGGCTTCTCGTCGTCTGTCGTCGTCGGCGTGTGGGTCGGGTTCGATCAGCCGCGCACGATTGGCCCCTCCGCGTATGGCGCGCGCTACGCGCTGCCGATCTGGAGCGACTTCATGCGGCGCGCGGCCAGGCGCCGGGCGCCGGGTGCGTTCACGGTGCCGCCCGGCCTCCGGGCGGAGTCGCTCTGCAGCGTCTCGTACTTGCGGCCTGTCGAAGGCTGCC
>JANPJN010000771.1:0-4022 GCA_031425515.1 Acidobacteriota bacterium
CCGATCCGCACGACGAGCCCCTTCGCATCGGTGCCGTCGCGGTCCGGATCCATCACGGCATCCATGATCCGCCACGCCGCGTAGCCGCAGAGGCCGATCGCCAGCACGATGAGCGCCATCTGTCCGAACGGCTGCCCGAGCACGACGCGCAGCGCGCCGCTGGTGTCGGTGATCCGGCCGCCGCGATTCACGGCGGTGAGAATGGCGAGGAGTCCGACGACGCCGTAGATGACCGCCTTGGAGGCGTATCCCAGCCGGGCCAGCGTTTCAACCATTGTCCCGTTCATCCTCCGGTCGGGCAGGCCACGTGTGGGCATTGGCGCGCGAGTGCATCCCGCGAGTATATGGGCACACGCGCCAGGCACGAAGGTCTCGCGAGCGGACGGCGCGCTGACGCCTCACCCCTACAGTTCCGGCCTGCTTCGGCCGACATGCTCATCAGGCAGTCGTGCCGCACAACGGCAGGGGGATCCTCGAGATGTCTACCGGCTACGTCATGGTGGTGGAGGACGACGAGAACACGCTGTCGGGCTATCTCGAGTTCCTGCGGGCGGCAGGCTTCGAGCCGGAAGGCGTGTCGGATGGAGCGGAGGCGCTCCGAATCGCGTTCGCACACCCGCCGGCCGCGGTCGTCACCGACATCACCCTGCCTGGGATGAGCGGATTTGCCCTCGCCACGGCGCTGCACCACGACGCCCGCACCTGCGACGTCCCCGTGATCGGGCTCACCGCGCACTGGGGGGTGGAGGTGCGTGGGCGGGCTGCCGAATGCCGCATGCGCGCCGTGCTCGCGAAGCCGTGTCTGCCGGCCCATCTCGTCGCGGAATTGCAGCGCGTACTCACGTCGTCCGGTCCCGGTCTCGGGGCGCATTGATTCGCGCCGCCTGCCACACTGTTCGTCCCAAACTCTCTCCGGACGCGCCCGCCTCGCTGTAAAGTATGGCGCATGATCTGGTTGTTTGAGCGTGGGGCCGAAGTGCTTCGACTCGAAACGCGGGTGGACAACGCGTCCGGGGAATACGTGCTCGTGAGCACGTGGACAGAGGGCCCTCCCAAGGTCGAACGCTTCCGGGACTATGGCAGCTACGAAGCCCGCATTCGCGCGCTCGAAGCGAAGCTCGCGTCCGAGCACTGGTTGCAGGTCGGCAGCCCCACCATTCTGTCCGACGGCTGGCGCGGTCCCATCCCGAACTGACTCCCCCGGTCTCCTTGACCACCCGGCGAGCCGCATAGTACCGTGGCTGGTCAGGCCGCCCCCGGTGTCTGGGGCATGGCCTCCCGGTTCCGCCTACTCGTCTTCCGGATCGATCACCGCTGATGCCCCAGCCCGTGCCCGGCGCGCTCAAGAAGACCCCGCTCCACGCCCGCCACCGCGCCCTCGGGGCCCGCATGGTGCCGTTCGGCGGCTGGGACATGCCGGTCGACTACACCGGCATTGCCGCCGAGCACATGGCCGTGCGCACGCGCGCGGGGCTGTTCGACGTCAGCCACATGGGCGAAATCGAGATTGCCGGCGCCGACGCCCTCGCGGCCGTCCAGCACATCACGTCAAACGATGCCAGCCGCCTCGCGGTGCACCAGATTCAGTACTCCGCCCTCACGACGCCCCAGGGCACCTTCGTGGACGACGTGCTCACCTACAGGCTCGCCGACGACCACTTCATGCTGGTCGTGAACGCGTCGAACATCATCAAGGACGCCCACTGGATCACCGAGCAGATTGCCGGCATCGGCGACGCCGTGGCCGTCAACACCAGCTCCCGCTATGCGCTGCTCGCGCTCCAGGGGCCCGCGGCGCTGGACGTGCTCCAGGGGCTGACGGGCGTGCCGCTCGCCGACATGAAGTACTACTGGTTCGCCACCGGCGAAGTGGCCAGCGTGCGCTGCACGATCTCGCGGACCGGCTACACCGGCGAAGACGGGTTCGAAGTGTTCGCGCCCCCCGCCTCCGCCGAGCGCGTCTGGGATGCGATTCTTCAGGCCGGCCGAGGCGCCGGGGTGGTGCCCGTCGGCCTCGGCGCGCGCGACACGCTGCGCCTGGAAGCCGGCATGCGGCTGTACGGCAACGACATGGACGACACCACGACCGTGCTCGAGGCGGATCTCGGGTGGATCGTGGGCTGGAAGAAGCCGGCGTTTCTCGGCTCCGACGTGCTGCAGCGGCAGAAGGCCGACGGGGCCCCCCGCAAGCTGGTGGGCTTCGAGATGGTCGACCGCGCGATTGCGCGTCATGGCTGTGACGTGTGTCTCGGCGACGACAAGGTGGGCGCGGTCACCAGCGGAACGCAGACGCCCTTTCTCGGCAAGGCGATCGGCATGGCGTACGTGCCGGCGGCCCGCAGTGCCCCTGGCACGGAGCTCGTCGTGGACATCCGCGGCCGGCGCGCGCGCGCCCGGGTTGTGCCGATGCCGTTCTACAAACGCGCGAAATAGGGCTGTGACCGCGGAGCCCGGATCAGGAGCCGTCATGGATTCGTCAGACCGCAAGTACACGAAGGATCACGAATGGGTCCGCATCGAGGGGGACCGCGCGCACGTCGGCATTACGGACTACGCCCAGAAACAGCTCGGCGATGTCGTCTATCTCGAGCTGCCTGACGTCGGCCGCACGCTCGCGAAGGGGGACGTGTTCGGCACGATCGAGTCCGTCAAGGCGGTCTCGGAGCTCTACGCGCCGGTCGGCGGCGAGGTGGTCGAAATCAACAGTCCGTTGTCGCAGAAGCCCGAAGCGGTCAACGGCGACCCGCAAGGTTCGTGGATGATCGTGATCCGGATGGCCGATGCCGCCCAGACCGGCGACCTGCTCGACGCCGCCCAGTACGCCGAGCTGACGAAATAACACCAGCAGACAGTTCCAGCATGACATCCGACACTCAGGGTTCCTTCCAGCACCGGCACATCGGGCCCGACACGGCCGCGCGCGACCGGATGCTGCGCATCATCGGCCTCGCGTCGCTCGGGGCGCTCATCGACCAGACGATTCCGCCCGGCATCCGCAGCGATGAGCCGCTGGACCTGCCGGAGGCCGACACGGAGTACGGCTACCTGCGGAGGCTGCAGGGCATCGCGGCCACCAACGTCACGGCACGTTCCTATATCGGCATGGGGTACTACGACTGCGTGACCCCGAGCGTGATCCTGCGCAACGTCTTCGAGAACCCCGGCTGGTATACCCCGTACACGCCCTACCAGGCGGAGATTGCCCAGGGCCGGCTCGAATCGCTCCTGAACTTCCAGACGGTCGTCAAGGAGCTGACCGGGATGGACATCGCGACGGCTTCGCTGCTCGACGAGGGCACGGCGGCCGCCGAGGCGATGACGATGTTCCACAGGCTGCAGCCGAAGAAAGCGCCGGCCGGGCAGCCGAGCGTGTTCCTCGTGTCCGAGCGCTGCTTCCCGCAGACGCTCGACGTGCTGCGCGGTCGCGCGGAGCCGCTCGGGATCACGCTCGACATTGCCGACCTCGCCGACCTGCCGAAAGAACGCTTCGACCGGGCGTTCGGGCTCCTCACGCAGTACCCGGACGACCACGGCGAGATCGCGGACCTCCGTCCGCTCATCGACCGGGCGCACGCCGCCGGCCTGCTGGTCGCCGTGGCGAGCGACCTCATGGCGCTCACGCTGCTGGTGCCGCCGGGGGAGATGGGCGCGGACGTGGTGATCGGCAACTCCCAGCGCTTCGGCGTCCCGCTGGGGTACGGCGGCCCGCACGCGGCGTTCTTCGCGACACGCGACCCGTTCGTCCGGCAGGCGCCGGGGCGCATCATCGGATTGTCGGTCGATGCGGCCGGGCGCCCCGCCTACCGCATGGCGCTCCAGACTCGCGAACAGCACATCCGCCGCGAGAAGGCGACCTCGAACATCTGCACCGCGCAGGCGCTGCTCGCGAACATGGCCGCGATGTACGCCGTGTTCCACGGCCCGCGCGGGCTGAAGGCGATCGCGACGCGGATCCATTCCACCGCCCGCGTGCTCGACCAGGCACTGACGTCGCTCGGGCTGCAGCAGACCAATCAGGCCTA
>JANPJN010000772.1:0-9582 GCA_031425515.1 Acidobacteriota bacterium
CCGCGGCCCCAGACGACGGTAGCGTTCGACCGTGCCGGGCGTGAGGCCTTCACCTTCTTTGTCGAGCAGCGGATCGATGTGCCGCTCGAACAGATGTCGCCGCGGCTCATCGACGCCGTGATCTCGGTCGAAGACCGGCGATTCTTCCAGCATCACGGGGTCGATCCCATCCGTATCGCCGGGGCCGCATACCGCAACCTGCGCGCCGGCCGGATCGTGGGAGGGGGCAGCACCATCACGCAGCAACTGGCGCGGGCCGTACGCCTGTCGCCGGTGCGCACGTACGATCGCAAGCTGCGCGAGATCCTGGTGGCTGCGCAGCTCGAGGCGCATTACACGAAGGCGCGCATTCTCGAGGAGTACCTGAACACGGTGTATCTCGGCGAGGGCTACTACGGCGTCGAGGCCGCCTCGCGCGGGTACTTCGGGAAGCCAGCCTCCGAGGTGGAGGCGCACGAAGCTGCGCTGCTTGCGGCGCTCATCCGGTCGCCCTCGATCGACGCGCCGTCCGTAAGCGCGGCGCGGGCCGCGAAGCGCCGCAATCTGGTCCTTCGGCTGATGCGGGCCCAGGGGCGCCTCACCGACAGCGAACTCACCCTTGCGATGTCAGCGCGCCTCCCGACGCGTGCGCGGAAGTCGCCGAGAGACCCGGTCGCGGCGGGCGCCCCGGCCTCGGGTCTCTACTTCCAGGAGGAAGTGCGGAGGCAGCTCCTGTCGCTTTTCGGCGCCCAGAAAATGCTGCGCGGCGGGCTTCGTGTGTTCACCACCTACGACCCCACGATGCAACGCGATGCGGAGGCGGCGGTCACGACGAGGATCGCGGAGATTGTGAAGCGGCGGCCGGCTGCCAGGGATCTGCAGGGCAGCTTCGTGGCGATGGACCCCGTGTCGGGTGACGTGCGCGCCCTGGTCGGGGGCCGCGACTTCGCCGCGAGCAGCTTCAATCGCGCGACACAGGCCCGTCGTCAGGCCGGCTCGGCGTTCAAGCCGATCATCTACGCGGCAGCGCTCGAGCGCGGCTATGCGCCCGGCACGCTCCTGCGCGATCTGGACGTGCCCATCGGCGCGGGCACTGAGACTTGGCTGCCCACAGGGGAACACGAGGCGCCCGAGTACACCGTGCGCGCGGCGCTCAAGGTGTCGAGCAATCGCGCCGCGGCGCAACTGCTGCAGCAGGTGGGCGTGAGCACCGCCGTCTACTACGCGCAGCGGATGGGCATCGCGTCGCCCCTGCCCCAGGTGCCGTCGCTTGCGCTCGGCACCGGCGAGGTCACGCTCCTGGAGTTGACGTCGGCGTATACGGCCTTTGCGAACGCCGGCCGAGTAGCCGCGCCCCGGATCATCACGCGCGTCGAGGATGCATCCGGTGCGGTCCTCTACGACTCGCCCGAGCGGCACGTGCAGGCCGTGAGCCCGACCACGGCGTTTCTGATGTCGAGCATGCTGGCCGAAGTGATCGGCGGCGGCACCGGATCGGCGGCCAGGCGCGACGGGTTCAAGCTGCCGGCCGCGGGCAAGACGGGCACGACAGACGACTACGCCGATGCCTGGTTCGTGGGTTACACCCCCCACCTCCTCGCCGGTGTGTGGTTCGGCCTCGACCGGCCGGCGCCGATCATGCGCGGCGGCTTCGCGGGCGTCGTGGCCGTGCCGGCGTGGGCGCGCTTCATGCGCGCGGCGACTGCCGGGGACAAGCCGGACTGGTACGCAACTCCTGCGGATGTCGAGACGGTGGCCATTTGCCGGCTGAGTGGCGAGCGAGCCACGGACGCCTGCCGGCATCATGCCGACCCGGTCGCCGCGGTGGACACGGACGTTCCATCGGACGACGATGCCGATTCCTCCGGCGTGGCGGCGCATCCATCGGATATGGAGCCGGTATCGACGCTGATGGCGGCCACGTCCCTCGCAGAGGGCGCCCGCGGTCTGCGAACGCTTCGTCCCGGAGAGACGCCGGTCTACGAAGATCTCTTCCCGCTCGGCGTCGTCGCGAAAGAGCCCTGCGCGCTGCACAATGCCGCCCCGATGCGGTCGGACACGATCGCTCCGCGCGCGACTGAGTCGAGCCCGCAGCCGGCATTCATCCGGGTGGCCAGCGCCGGAGTTGGTGCGGGGAAGAGTCCGGCGGTCGTCATGGAGCGGGTGACGGGAGCCGACGGTGTTCAGCGCATCGTGTTGCGCCAGGCGCCCTGACACAGCCGCTCAGGGCGGTCAGGGCGTCGCTGAAAAGGCGCGCAGTGCCAGCGTCGCGGCGAGCACCGCGTTCGCGACATGTCCGGTCCAGCAGATGCGGCACTGCAACCCGTTCACGATCAGGCTGCGGCCGAGGAACGCGCTCATGGCCACGGCCGGCAGCATCATCGCGAAGAGCAGCAGCGGCGGCCATCCCAGCAGGAGCCCGGCGGCGAGAAGCAGGTAGAGCAGCACGCCGAGCAGGGCATTGGGCACGCCGAGCAGTCGCGATCGCGGGCTGCGGAAGAGCACCCCGCATCCCCCGTCCTCCATCAGGCACACTTCAGGCCCAGTGAGCCACGACGGCAGCACCAGATAGTGCCCATACAGCGCCGCTACGGCGGCGGCTGCCCCCGCTGCGAGCGCCGCCCACGTGATCAGTTCAAGCACTCCGCCTCCGGATTCATGGCTGGCACTCCGGGCACCAGTACGTCAGCCGCGCATGCGGCCCCTGCGCCTTCACGCGGATGGCAATCCCGCACGTGCGGCACGGCAGTCTCGCCCGCCCGTAGACCCACAACCGTTCCCTGGGGTCCTGCCGCCCGGTCGTTCGCCGCAATCCTGTATAGGTTGTCATGGGCGCGAGGCGTTCGGTCACGTTTGCGAGGAGCACCCGCCGCGACGTCTCGACGATCGAGCGGATGGCCGCGTCCTCCACGTCGCGCACGAGTGCGAACGGGCTCACCCGGCACATGAAGAGCACCTCCGATTTGTAGACGTTCCCCAGCCCCGCCAGGACACGCTGGTTGAGGAGCGCGTCGGCAATCGCCATGTCGGAGCGTTCGCGCAACCGGCGCACGGCCTCCTCCGCGTCGAACGCCTCCGACAGCACATCGGGGCCGAGCCGCCGCAGCTCGGCGTGTCGCGCCACGTCGCGCGTCCGGATGAACTCCGCGACAGGGATGCTGAAGCCGACGGCCTCGAAGTCCGGCGTCGCGACAACGACGCGCATGTCGCGGCGAGGACGCTGCCAGCGTTCACCCGGGCGGTAGATGTGCCAGCTTCCGTTCATGCGCATGTGCGTGCGCAGCACGAGGTCGCCGGAGAAGTGCATCAGCAGGTGCTTGCCGGCCGATTCCACGCGGTCGATGGTACGGCCGGTGATCGGCGACTGATCGTGGACGGCATCGAGGGTGGCGAGCGCCGACTCGAAGCGGACCACGGTATGGCCGGTGAGCGCGCGGCCGAGCGTGCGGGCGGCCCGGAAGATCGTGTCGCCTTCAGGCATGTCGGCGACCCGGAGCGGTGGCGCCGCCGAGGCCCGGCACGGAAGCGGGGAGAGGCTGGCGCCGGAGATGGAAGCCCATGGCGGAGGCGCTGAACCCGGCATCGGTCAGGTACGGCGCGAGGGCATGGTCGGCGGCCGGTGCGCCGTTGATCTCGTCAATGAGCAGGCCCGGGCCCCCATCGTCTGGCCGTGCGAGCCGCGCCAGGCGCGTGGAGAGCGCGCGGCCGATGGTCGAGCGCGCCGGCTCGTCTTCCGGGAGATAGACGGACAATTGCCGGCCGCCGCGACCGATGTAGGCGGCGAGCGACCCGTTCACGAGGACGACGAGCGCGCCGACGGTGCGGGTGGGCCCGCGTCCGGCGGAGGCGACGGTGTCCGCGGCAGGCCAGGCCAGCATGGTGCCGAACGGGTTGGCGGGATCGGTGGCGGCGAGGACCACCGTTTCGGGGTCGTCGGGAGGTTCGCCGAGCGAGCGCATGAGCTCGAGCGCGGCCGGCATCGCGAACTGCGTGGCTCCGACGCCGCCGACGAAGTAGCCGCGGCGGATCCGGCCGGCGTCTTCCATCGCTTTCAGCACGTCGTACACCGCGCTGAAGCCGCCGGCGATCCCCTCGGCCCCCGCGACTTCGCGGGTGAGCACGCCGTATCGCGCGAGGAGCTGCTGCGCGGCAGCGGTCGCGCGCTCGGTGGGCGTGCCGGCAACGCCGCTGCGATCCTCGAGCAGCGACCAGCGCCCTTCGGCCGACGGCGGAGCGCTGCGCCGGCTGCGAAAGATCCGGCGCCGGGGCGCGTTGCGCTGGCGGCGATCGGGGGGCCGGGTGTAGGCGCGCAGCGCGTGGAAGGTGTCGTTGGTGACGAGTCCCTTCCAGACCAGATCCCACAGCGCCTCGACGCTGTCGGCCGGAAACCCGGCGCCGGCCGCCGCGTGGAGCGGCGCGAAGAACGAGGCCCCCTCCGCTTCGAGATGCGAAAGGATCGCGTGCTCACGGGGTGAGGGTGTCGAAGGCACCGGGGCGCGTCTCAACCGCGGGAAGTGATCGGTGAGATAGAGCGCGAGCCGGCCATCGCGGTCCCCGAGCGGCTCGATGCCGGCCCAGACAATTTCGCCCGCCGAGGCGAGCGCGTCGAGATCCGCCGGATTGTAGCCCTCGACACGAGCCGCCAGGATCCCGGACTCGAAAATCGAGGCGGGAAGCGGCGCGCCCTGCAGGTTCTCGATGGCATCCAGCAGCGCGTCGAGACCCGCGCGCGGGCGGGTCACGCCCTGCCATCCGGTGAGCAGCCGCACGAACACCGGCGGGTCCACCGGTTCCACCTGTTTGCGGAGCCTGGCCAGGGATCGGCGTCGGATGGACTGGAGGATTTCCGGGTCACACCATTCGCGCCCGGATCCTCCGGGGCGGAATTCGCCGTCCAGCAGGCGGCCCGCGGCAGACAGGCCTTGGAGGATGGCTTCCGCGGTCGAACGGCCCAGGCCGTAGCGTTCGGCGAGCTCCGCGGTCGTGAAGGGACCGTGCGTGCGCGCGTAGCGGCGCGCGAGGTCGCTCGTCGCCCCGGGCACGGTCGCGAGCAGCGACTCGGGCAGGCCGACGGGCAGCGGCACGCCGAGCGCATCGCGGTACCGCCCCGCATACTCCACCGGCAGCGCACGCGGCTCACCCGCTATCTGCACGACGATCGCGCGCCGCGCCCGTACGAGATCGGCGAGCGCCGCGGGCGCGGGGATGCGGCTGCGCTTCCCGATCTCCTCCGTACTCAGATCGCCAAGTCTCAGCAGCAGATCGTGCACGCCGTCCACCGAGCGGGCGTGATGGTCGGGATCGAGGTGCTGAAGCTGCCGCTCCATCTCGGCGAGCGCGTCCGCATCGAGCAGCGTGCGGAGCTCCGCCTCCCCGAGCAGCTCCCGGAGCTGGGCCTGATCGATCGAGAGCGCCTGCGCGCGGCGTTCGGCCAGCGGTGCGTCGCCGTCGTACAGGTAGTTGGCGACGTAGCCGAACAGGAGTGCGGCGGCAAAGGGGGACGGCGTCGCCGAATCGACCGTCACCGTTCTGATTTCCCGCGCTTCGATCAGCCGCAGGGTCTCGACGAGCGACGGGATGTCGAAGATGTCTCGCAGGCACTCGCGGTAGGCCTCGAGCAGCATCGGAAACGATCCGTAGTTCGACGCCACGCGCAGGAGGTCCGCGGCGCGTTTTCGCTGCTGCCAGAGCGGGCTCCGTCCGCCGGGACGCCGCCTTGGCAGCAGCAGCGCGCGCGCCGCCGCCTCCCGGAACCGCGCGGCAAAGAGCGCCGTACCGCCGAGTTGCCGCACGACGAGCGCCTCGACTTCGTCCGAGGCCGGAATCATCAGCGCCGGATCGGGCGGCTCCTCGGTTTCAGGAAATCTCACCACGAACCCGTCGTCCGTCCACATGGTCTCGACGTCGAGGCCCGTCTCGGCACGGGCGCGCTCCACCGCCGCCATCGCCCAGGGGGCGTGGATGCGCCCGCCGAAGGGGGACAGCACGCAGATGCGCCAGTCGCCCAGCTCGTCGCGGCAGCGCTCGATGAGGATCGTGCGGTCGTCCGGGACCGCTCCGGCCGCGGCGGCCTGGTCGGCGAGATAGCGGAGGAGGTTTTCCGCCGCGCGCTGATCCAGGTCGTGCTGCGTGACGAGGCGTGTGGTGGCCGCGGCCGCGGGAAGCTGGCGAAGGGTGCGTACGAGCTCGCCAATCTGCCGTCCCAGCTCGAGCGGGCGCCCGGCCGCATCCGCCTTCCAGAACGGCATCTTGCCCGGCTCGCCCGGTGCGGGAGAGACGAGCACGCGGTCGTGCGTGATCTCTTCGATGCGCCAGGTGGACGCACCCAGCAGGAACGTCTCTCCCACGCGGCTCTCGAACACCATCTCTTCGTCCAGCTCCCCGACGCGTGCGCCGGGGCCGCGCTCGCCGACGAGAAAGACGCCGTACAGCCCGCGATCGGGAATCGTGCCGCCATTGATGATCGCGATGCGCTTTGCCCCGTCTCGCGGGGTCAGGCGATTGGCCAGCCGATCCCAGGTGAGGCGCGGTCGCAGGTCGGCGAAGTCGTCTGACGGGTAAAGGCCCGAGAGCATGTCGAGGACGCCTTCGAACACCCCGCGGCTGAGATCCGCGAACGGGGCCGCGCGCCGCACGGCGTCGTAGAGCCCATCGACGTCCCACTCGTCGGTCGCGACCATGGCCACGATCTGCTGGGCCAGCACGTCCAGTGGATTACGAGGGTAGCGGCTCGATTCGATTCGCGCATCGTGCATCGCGCGCGTCACCGCCGCGCACGCGACAAGATCACCCCGGAACTTGGGGACGATGATGCCGCGGCTGGCGGCGCCGATCGTGTGCCCGGCGCGCCCGATGCGCTGCATGCCGCTGGCGACCGACGGCGGCGCCTCGATCTGGATGACGAGATCGATCGCCCCCATGTCGATCCCGAGCTCGAGCGACGAGGTGGCGACGAGCCCGCGCAGGACGCCGGCCTTGAGGCGATCTTCCACCTCGATGCGCTGGGGGCGCGCCAGCGAGCCGTGATGCGAGCGCACCAGCACTTCGCCGGCGAGCTCGTTGAGCGCTGCGGCAAGGCGCTCGGCAATCCGCCGGCTGTTGACGAAGATCAGCGTGGACCGGTGCGCGAGGACGAGCTCGAGCAGACGGGGATGAATCGCCGTCCAGATCGAATGGCGGGCCGCGGGCTGCGAGGCCGGGCCGCTGGGAATGTCGTCGGCCTGCCCCATCCGCGCCATGTCCTCGACGGGGACCTCGATGCGCAGGTCGAGCTTCTTCTTCTCCGACGTATCCACGATGGTGACGGGCCGATACTGGGGGGCCGCAGCGGTCGCACTGGCGAACTCGTCGTGCACGGCCGCACCCGGTGCCTCGATGGCGGCCTTCTTCCTGCCGCGACCGGCCCTGGGCGCCGGCCGGATTGCCGCCGGCCGCTCCGCTGGCGCCTGCGGCTCGCCCCCGCCCAGGTAGCGCGCGACCTCGTCCAGCGGGCGCTGCGTCGCGGAGAGACCGATGCGTCGCAGCGCGGGGGTGGAGCCACTGTCGGGCGTGCGGCGCAGTGCCTCGAGCCGCTCCAGCGACAGCGCAAGATGCGCGCCCCGTTTCGTGGGCACCAGCGCATGGATCTCGTCGATGATTACCGTATCGATCGACCGGAGCCCCTCGCGCGCGTTCGAGGTGAGGAGCAGGTACAGCGATTCGGGGGTCGTGATCAGGATGTCGGCGGGATCGCGGAGAAAGCGCGCGCGCTCGATCGCGGGCGTATCCCCGGTGCGGATCGCGACGGTCGGCTGGTGGTACGCATCCCCGCGCGCATGCGCCCGGTTCGCGATGCCGGCAAGCGGGGCGCGCAGGTTGCGCTCGATGTCGACCGCGAGCGCCTTGAGCGGCGAGATGTAGAGGACGCGGCAGCGCCGTCCCTTCGGAGGCACCGGATCGAACATCACCCGGTTGATGCACCAGAGAAACGCCGTGAGCGTCTTGCCGCTGCCGGTCGGCGCGAGAATCAGCGTGGACTCGCCCCGTGCAATCGCGGGCCAGCCGAGCGACTGCGGCGGGGTCGGCGTCTCGAACGACGATCGGAACCACTCGGCAACCGCGGGCTGGAACAGCGTGAGAGGATCGACTCGAGGTGCCACGGATCTATTTTAGTGGCTCCGTTGACCCTCCGGTCCGATCGGGTCACAATGGATTCTTCGGACGTCTGCCGAGCTCGCGCCTGCGCGCCCGGCCTGGTTCTCAGTCAGCATTCGATAGCCACAGTCTTATGGGTGATTCCGGAGAAGGCCTCGTCGACGCGGAAGCGCGGATCCAGGAGCAGATGGAGGAGCGGGAGGCCGAGCGTCGGCGCCGCACCGGCCCGGCTCCGAAGATCGATCCCGAAAAGGCGCGCGAGCTGGAGTCGCTGCGGCTCGCGAAATCCAATCTCGAGCGGCAGGCGGCCGCAACCGCGCACCCCGTCCGTCAGCAGCAGATCAAGCTCGCCATCGCGGAAATCGACAAGCGTCTCGCCGCCGTCAAATAGCGGCACCGGCCCGGCCAGGCCTCCACCGGCCAGGCCTGCCGGGGCGGCCTCGAGTCCGCCCGCGTCAGTCGCGCTGCACGCCGGCACCGGCCAGCAGCGTCTTGATCTCGGCAGCTTCGAGCGACTCGTGCTCGAGGAGCGCCTCAGCGAGCACGCGCATCGGCTCCGTGTTCCGCTCGATGACCCAGCGCGCATGGTCGTACCCGCTCATCACAATCTTGCGGATCTCGTCGTCCACGCGCTGCGCGGTCGCTTCGCTGACGCTGTGCGGCCGGTCGGCGTCGAACGAATTGCCAGGCTTGCGGTAGGCGAGCGGCCCCAGGTCCGACATGCCGAACTCGCAGACCATGTGCTGCGCGATATCGGTCGCGCGCTCGATGTCGTTGGAGGCGCCGCTGGTCATGTGGTGCATGAACAGCTCCTCCGCCACACGCCCGCCCATCAGCACCGCGACCTGTGTGTGCAGGAAATCCTTCGTGTACGTATGCCGGTCCGCTTCCGGCAGCTGCATGGTCACACCCATCGCCCGGCCACGCGGAATGATCGTGACCTTGTGCAGCGGGTCGGCGTTCGGCAGCAGCGCCGCGACCAGCGCGTGGCCGGCCTCGTGATACGCGCAGTTGATCCTGTCGGCCTCGCTGAGGACGATCGACCGGCGCTCGACGCCCATCAGCACCTTGTCGCGCGCCTCCGACATGTCCGGGTCCGTCACCGCCGCGCGGCCGGCGCGCGCCGCGAAGAGGGCCGCTTCGTTCACCAGGTTGGCGAGGTCCGCGCCCGAGAAGCCGGGCGTGCCGCGCGCAATCGATCGCTGATCGATCGCGGGGTCCACCGTGACTTTCCGTGAGTGGACGCGGAGGATCGCTTCCCGCCCCTTGAGATCCGGATTGCCGACAGTGACCTGGCGATCGAAGCGGCCGGGCCGCAGCAATGCCGGGTCGAGAATGTCCTGCCGGTTGGTCGCCGCGATCACGACCACGCCAAGAAGCGATTCGAAGCCGTCCATCTCGACGAGCAGCTGATTCAGGGTCTGCTCGCGCACTTCGTGGCTGAGCGAGTTGCCGCCGCGGCTGCGCCCG
>JANPJN010000773.1:0-2703 GCA_031425515.1 Acidobacteriota bacterium
CGGAACCTGACGAGATCTCCGTCGCGGTATTGCTCGTACCACGCCAGCCCGAAGGCGTGCGCCGAGAGTGCGGTGATGATGTCGGTGAGGCCGTCGCCGTTGACGTCGTACGCATGCATCTGCGAGCCGCCGTCGCCCATCGGCTGCGGATGGAACGGCCAGACGGGATCGCCGGCCAGCGAGGCGGGCTGCTCCCACCAGCCGTTCTTCTCGAGCAGATCGAGGCGCCGGTCGCCGTTGATGTCGCCGACGCCGAGGCCGTGGGTGAAGTTGCCGTACTTGTTGTCGGGCGACACCGGATGGAACGTCCACGGCCTGGAAGGGTCGCGCCAGTCCGGTTCGGCGTAGCCGTAGCGTCCACGGGTGATGCAGACCAGCTCAGGGCGCCCGTCGCCGGTGAGGTCCGTGAAGGTGGGCGATTCGTTGTCCGTGCGGTCGAAGACGCGGAAGCGCGTCCAGTGGCCGTCCTTGCCCTGCGGATTCCGGAACCACGACGTGTCGGTGCCGGGAAATCCGATAACGAGGAGGTCCTTCCAGCCATCCTCGTCGAAGTCGTACGGCCAGACGAAGAAGTTGTCGGAGTACTTGTTATCGCGGCCGAGCGTGCCCTCGAACCCGGGGACCGTGAGCGTGGTCATCGGGCCGAGCTTCAACGGAAAAGTGGTCGTGGCCGGGTAGAACTCGTGGCGTTTCCTGAAGTCCGGTCCTTCCCACCACCACGGGCCCGAGACGATGTCGGCGGCGCCGTCGTTGTTCAGATCACCGGCGTTGGCCCCTTCGCTCCAGAACTGATCGCTCAACTGGAGGCGGGTGAACGTGTGGAGGTCCTGGGCGTCGACGGCCGGCGGCGTGGCGAGCAGGACGAAGAACAGCAGCGCGGCTATCGCCGCGGTGGAACGCGGGAGTCCGACCAGGGCAGGACGCATGCGCGGCATACTCGCACGGCGCGGCACCGTGGGCAAGCGGGCCGGCGCGGTACCCGGCAACAGCGGCCGGGATTGGTTGTGCCGGGGTGCTACCAGCCGACCTTGCGTCCCTGGTTCTGTTCGTCGAGCCAGGCCTTCAACGGAGCAAAGTAATCGGCCATCGCCGTCGCGTCCATCTCGCGCTGCCCGGTGAGGGCCTCGAGCACGTCGGGCCAGGGTCGCGATGCCCCCATCGCGAGCGCCTTCTGGAGGCGTGCGCCGGCGGCTGCGTTGTCGTAGATGGAGCAGCGGTGCAGGGGCTGCGTGCACCCCGCCTCTTTGGCGAGCGCGCGGTGCAACTGGAACTGGAGCACGGCCGCAAGGAAATAGCGCGCGTAGGGCGTGTTCGCCGGGACGTGATATTTGGCGCCGGGATCGAAGAACTCCTCACCGCGGGGGGACGCGGGCCGGATGCCCTGATAGCGTTCCCGCAGCTCCCACCATGTCCGGTTGTAGGCATCAGGCGCGACCTCGCCGCTGAACACGCGCCACCGCCACTGATCGATGACGAGGCCGAACGGCAGGAAGGCCAGTTTCTGGAGCGCGCGGTTCATGAGCAGCGCCACGTCGCCGGAGGCATCCGGCGCCCGGTCGAGCAGCCCGATCTTCACCAGGTACTCCGGCGTGACCGAGAGGGCAATGGTGTCGCCGACCGCTTCGTGGAAGCCGTCGTTGGCGCTGTCGCGGAGGATCATGGGCTGGGTCGCATACGCGCGCTGGTAGAAGTTGTGCCCCAGCTCGTGATGCACGGTCGTGAAATCCTCCGCCGTCGGATCGATGCACATCTTGATGCGCAGGTCGTCCACGTTGTTGATGTCCCAGGCGCTGGCGTGGCACACCACGTCGCGGTCCCGCGGCTTGGAGAGGAGCGACCGCTCCCAGAACGTGGCCGGCAACGGCGCGAAGCCCAGCGAGGTAAAGAAGCGCTCGCCGATGCGCGTCATGTCGACAGGGCTCACCTTGCGCGCCGCGAGGATGGCGTCGAGCGGGACGTCCCGGGTGCCGGTCTGCGGGGCGACGAGATCCTGGAGGTTTCTCCAGTCCTGCGCCCAGATGTTGCCGAGCAGATGCGCCGGGATCGGTCCGTCGGCCGGGACCTGATCGCCGTACTGGTCGCGCAGCCTGGCGCGGACGTGCGCGTGCAGCGAGAGGAACAACGGCCGGAGCTGGCCCCAGAGGCGATCGAGCTCCGCGGCGAAAGCCTGCGGCGCCATGTCGTAGCGCGACTGCCACATCTCGCCGGTGTTCTTGAAGCCGACGTCCCTGGCCCCGAGGTTGGACAGCTCCACGAAGCGCGCGTAGTCCTGGCGCATCGGCGCGCCGACCTTCTGCCAGCCTTCCCAGACCTCCCGAAGCTCGTTCGGATCGCGCCCCTCGGCAAGGATCTTCGTGACGGCTTCGACGTCCAGGCAGGCCTCTCCGCTTTGCCCGGGTCGGCAATACCGGCCGGACCCGTATGCGCCCGCCATGCGTGCCGCGATGGTCGTCAATTCGGCGACCTGCTTCGGGTCCGGAGGCCCGGCCATCACCATCGTGTTCTTCAGCACCGTCAACTGGCGGCGCTCCTCAGGACTCCCGATCCCTGCCGGAAACTTCGCCGCGCGCCTGGCGTAGTCGGTCGAGGCATTCACCAGCGCCTCGTTCGCACGGGCCGCAATGGCCTGCGTGTCGGGGGTGATGTAGGTGTCCTGCACCCAACCCGCCTGATTGGCCGCGTTGCTGAGCGCCAGGAGGCGTG
>JANPJN010000774.1:0-2875 GCA_031425515.1 Acidobacteriota bacterium
GGCTGGCTCCCGCGTCCGGCTTGTCCCTGTCCTGTGCGGTCGACAGCGTTGCTGTCGCGACGATCAGCGCCGCAGCAGCGAGATGCGTGGAAGCGTTCATGAGGATCCTGTGGCGCGTCCGCCTGCCGGACGATCTGCCGAGTCTCGAATCATATGCCGCGTGAGGTGACCTCATCGTCCAGGGGCGGCCGGGAACGGCCCTTTCCCCCGATCGGGGCGGTGTCGCGGAGTTGGGCTCTGGAATCAACAAGTTACGCTAAAGATGAGTGTCCCCCTAGCGGAGGGCGGAGCTGTAGAGGAGGTCGTGTTCACCGGGCGGCTCGAGGCCGGCGACGCGGACGGCGAGGGCAATCTGCGCCCAGTGCCGGATCTCGTGCACGAGGACGTGGAACAGCAGCTTGCGCGACGATAGCGAGACCGTCCGATCCTGCAGGGCGAACTCCCGGACCTGGTCCGCCGCCTCGTCGTCCAGTTCCTGCACATACTGCTCGAGCTCCCGGCGCACCGACGCGCCGTAATCGAAGAGCGGCGGCGCATTGTTGCCGGTGAGCCCGGTCTGGTTCGCCAGCGGCGATCCGGTCAGCCGCTGGAGGTGGCGGCGCTCGACGAGAAAGATGTGATCGATCAGCTTGCCGACGCTCGCATACCGACCCGACGGCTGCACCGCGAGCTCCATGGCCTCGGGGTGGCGCACCAGCCACCCGCGCCACTTCTCGCGCTCCGCATGGGTGTAGCGGAGGAGCTCGTCAAAGGCCAGGACGATCACGGCTACTTCATCACGTCGGCAATCGTGATCGTCGAGACCGGCCCGAGGTTGAGCGCACGGATGCGCGGCTCGACGACCTTCATGTCTCCCACGACGACCACCGCGAGCTTGTCCGGCTGGATGTACCGTTCAGCCGCGCGCTGCGCCTCGGCGACCGTCACGGCCCGCACCCGCTCGGTGAACGTCTGGTAATAGTCGGCCGGCAGGTTGAAGGTGAACGCCTGCGCCAGCGAGCTCGCCATCCCCTGCGTCGTCTCGAACGTGCGCGGCAGCAGCAGCGCGACGTAGTTCTTGGCCTTCTCGAGCTCCTCGGCCGGAATGGGCTTCCTGATCGCGTCGAGCTCCTTGAAGAACTCCGTCAGCGCCTCGGCGGTCTTGTCCGTCTGCACGCCGGCCCCGGCGTAGAACGGCCCCGCCGATCCCCGCATGTCGAATGCGGAGCTGGCGCCATAGGAGTAGCCGTGCTGCTCGCGGAGGTTCTGGTTCAGCCGCGACGTGAACGCGCCACCCAGCACGGTGTTGAGGACGCGCAGCGCGAAGTAATCAGGGGACGAACGCGGCACGCCCACCCACCCGATACGGATCTGCGACTGCGCCGCACCCGGCTTGTCCACCAGATAGACCTTGCGCGCCGTCAACTGCGTTGCCACGGGCACCGGAACGGAGGCTGCGGCGTTGCCCTTCCAGCCGCCGAACGACGATTCCAGCATCGGCAGGATGGTGGCGGCCGAAACGTCGCCGGTCACGATCAACGTGGCGTTGGCAGGCACGTAGCGCGCGCCATGGAACTCGCGAAGCGCGGCCGGCGTGAACTCACCGAGCGAGGTGGACGTGCCGATCGACGGCGTCCCATACCGATGCCGCGGCCCAAAGACGATGCGCGGAAAGGCGAATTGGACGAGTGCGGCGGGGTCGTCGGCCGCCTGAAGCAGCGAGGTCAGCAGATCCTGACGCACCCGCTTCAGCTCGGCATCAGGGAACGTCGGGCGGAGCGCCACGTCAGCCATCAGCGGGAGGGCATCGCCAAGCCGCGCGACGGGTACGTGCAGGTCCACCAGTGCGGCGTCCGACGAGCTCGATGTGGAGAGCGTGGCGCCAAGGTAGTCCACCGCGTCGGCAATCTGGAGCGCGTCGCGGGATCCGGCGCCTTCGTCCAGCATCTCGGCTGCAAGGCTCGCGAGTCCGAACTGCCCGGCGGGGTCCGCGCTGCTGCCCGCGCGCACCGCGAGGGTGACCTGCACGACGGGCACCTTGTGCAGCTCGACGATCCAGACCGGCAGACCGTTCGACAGCGTCCGCTTCTGCACGTCCGGCAGCTTCAGCGCCGGCACGGGGCCTGGCTTCGGCGCGGCCGATCGATCCGGCGCCTGCCGGGCGAGCGGATCGGGTCCCCCGCTGAGGATTGCGACGACGAGAGCGGCGGATGGGAGGAGCGTCTTCATTTGGCTCTGTGTGTTCATGGGTGACTCTCGGCCGTGTCGCTACCGCGCTGGTCCAGCCGCCGCTGCGGGCTCCACCGACAGCTCGGCGCGCCGGGTGGCCGGGAGCCAGTAGGCTGCGGCCGACTGGATGTCGGTCGCCGCAAGCGATCGATACCGCGACAGGTCCTCGTTGAAGTAATCGGGGTTGCCGGTCGCGAAAAAGTACGCGTTCAACTGGTTGCCCTTGCCGTTGAAGCCCCCGACGCTCTCCATCCGGTTGTAGAACGACGCCTCGATCTGATTGATGGCCCGCTCGAACTCACGCGCGGACGGCGGGGTCTTCTGGAGCGCCGCGATCTCCTCGTCCACGATGCCCCGGATGCGCTCGAGCAGCGCCTGAGACGAGGTCCCCGCGTCTGGCGGACGGGCCGTCACGACGACCTGAAACTGGGATCCCAGCGCGGCCGACGCCTGATAGGCGCTCACGTCCTGCGCGATCTGCATGTCGTACACGAGCCGCTTGTAGAGCCGCGAGTTCTTGCCTCCTGCGAGAATCTGCGAGACGACATCGAGCTCCGCGTCCCCCGGGCTGTAGAAGGCCGGCGTGAGCCACGAGATGTAGAGCCGCGGGAGCTGCACGCGATCCTGAATGGTCTTCCGCTTCACCTCCGTCAGCGCGGCGCGCGGA
>JANPJN010000775.1:0-3338 GCA_031425515.1 Acidobacteriota bacterium
GCGGTCGCGGCGCACACCCTGCCGCTGGCGTTCGGGAAAGCCGCCCGCTGACGATGGCTGCTGCGCGTCCCGTCTATCTCGACTTCCACGCCACGACCCCGGTGGACCCGCGCGTCCTCGACGCGATGCTCCCGTACTTCACCGAGCACTTCGGCAATCCCGCCAGCCGGCAGCACGCCTGGGGATGGGAGGCGCAGAAGGTGGTCGAAGCCGCGCGCCACCAGGTCGCCTCGCTCATCGGCGCATCGGCCCAGGAGATTGTCTTCACGAGCGGCGCGACCGAATCGAACAACCTCGCGGTCAAGGGCTGCGCCCACGCCCTGCGGGACCGCGGCGATCACATCATCACGGTGGCGACGGAGCACAAGTCGGTGCTCGACTCCTGCAAGCGCCTCGAGCGGGAGGGCTGCCGGGTCACGCGTCTCGGCGTCGACGCGGAGGGCTTCCTCGATCTCGACGAGCTCCGGGCGGCCATCACCGACCGCACGGTCCTTATTTCGGTGATGGCGGCCAACAACGAGATCGGGGTTCTCCAGCCGCTGGCCGCCATTGGCGCCATCGCCCGGGAGCGCGGCGTTCTCTTCCACACCGATGCGGCACAGGCGGCCGGCAAGATTCCACTCGACGTCTCGGATCTCGGCGTGGATCTGCTCTCGCTCACCGGCCACAAGTACTACGGACCGAAGGGCGCGGGCGCCCTCTACGTCCGCCGGCGCAAACCCAAGCTCCCGCTGTCCTGCCAGATCGACGGCGGCGGCCACGAGAACGGGCTCCGTTCCGGCACCCTCAACGTCCCCGGCATCGTCGGGCTCGGCCGCGCGGCGGAGATCTGCCAGATGTCGCTGCCGGAGGAGTCGGCGCGGCTCGCCGGTCTCAGGGATCGACTGCTTGCCGGGATCCGGCGCGACGTCTCCGGTGTGCGCCTGAACGGCCCCTCGGACGACCGGCGCCTGCCGCACAACCTGCACGTCAGCTTCGACGACGTGGAAGGGGAGGCGCTCGTGATGGCGCTCAGCGATGTGGCCGTGTCAACGGGATCCGCGTGCAGCTCCGGCAGTCAGGCGCCGTCCCATGTGCTCCAGGCGATCGGTGCCACGGGCGAGCACCCCGGCGCCTCCATCCGCTTCGGTCTGGGCCGTACGACCACGGAGGCCGAGATTGATTTTGCCATCGCGCACGTCGGTGCGGTGGTCCGTTTTCTTCAGAAAGCAAAGGCGTAAGCGTTCCATGTCAGAGCAGCGAATCACCGTGGCGCACAGCCCGGACTCCGACGATGCGTTCATGTTCTTCGGGCTGGCGAGCGGCCACGTCGAGACCGGCGGCATCGTGGTGGAGCAGGTGCTTCAGGACATCGAGTCGCTGAACCGCGCGGCGTTCGACGGGAAGTACGAAGTGACGGCCGTGTCGTTTCACGCCTACGCGCATCTCGTGGACAAGTACGCACTGCTGCCGCACGGCGCGAGCATGGGCGACAAGTACGGGCCGATCGTGGTGGCCAGGCAGGGGGCGGGGGTGGACAGGGTCAAGGGCACCCGCATCGCGATCCCTGGCACCCTGACCACCGCGTATCTCGCGCTGCGGCTCTACGAGCCCGACTTCGAATACGTCGTCGTGCCCTTCGACGAGATCCAGCAGGCCGTGCTCGATGGGAAGGCCGAGGCCGGGCTCCTGATCCACGAAGGGCAGCTCACGTATCAGGACGAGGGGCTCGCGAAGATCGTGGATCTGGGCGAGTGGTGGGCGGAGCGGACCGGCGGGCTGCCGCTCCCGCTTGGCGGGAACATCATCCGCCGCGATCTCGGTCCGGAGATGATTGCGAAGGTGTCGAAGATGCTGCACGACAGCATCGCCTACGCGCTCTCGCATCGCGCCGAGGCGGTCGAGTACGCGCTGCAGTTCGGCCGTGGCCTCGACCGCGCGAAGACCGATACGTTCGTGGGGATGTACGTGAACGACCTGACGCTCGACTACGGCGAGCGTGGCCGGAAGGGTCTGGAGCGGCTGCTCACCGACGCCTACGAGCAGGGGCTCATCCCGCAGCGCGTGCCCGTCGAATTCGCTGCCTGACCCAGACTGGAGCCGCCGTAAACCCCACGCGGCAGTTTCGCGCTCGTCTCAACGACATCGTTTGAGCTGACGGCAAATCACACCGCCAGCTTTTCCCCATGCTCAAACTTCTCGAGCTCTGCTGAACACAATTGGCCGCATGGTTGCACTCTGCTGACCCGGAGGAGCAGTCAAATGGCCAGTGAGCTCGACACGCTGTACGAAATGATTGAGAACCTGGAGATCGCGATGATGACCACGCGTCGCGTGGACGGGCATCTCGTGTCACGGGCGATGGCGAACCAGAAGCATGCCGCCGGCGCGGACCTGTGGTTCGTGACGATGGAGGGATCGGGGAAGCTCGGAGACATCGAGCACGATCCTCACGTGAACCTGGGGTACTACAAGGATCGGACGCGCGAGTGGATTTCGGTGGCGGGCCTGGCCACGATCTCTCGCGACCGCCGGATCATCCGGGAGCTCTACGCGAGCGACTGGAAGGCGTGGTTCTCGGACGAAGGGGATCCGCGCCATGGGACGCCAGACGACCCGCGCATGGTCCTGATTGGTGTCACCGTCCACTCGGCAACATTCCTCGAGGTGACCAAGCCGCAGGCGGTGGTGCTGTTCGAGATTGCCAAGGGCTGGCTGACCGGCAGCGATCCGGACATCGGCAAGATGCACGTCGTCGAAAAGTCCTGAGCTGTTCAGTCCTTCCGATCCGGATCGGAGCGCAGGGCCCTGGCCGCCTGGTCCAGCCTGTGCTCCAGATTCTCCATCCGCTGTTCGAGCACGCGCATGCGGTCGCCGCCCATCGCTACGCCGGTGGGCGGTAACGGTACGCCCGGGTCGCCCACGAGCGTACGTATCCAGCCCCAGCACCATGGTGTCCTCCTGCGACGATTATGCCTGCCCACGACAGCCGGGCGTAAGCCGGATTCTGCACGACGACAGGACCTCAGAGGCTGCCCCATCGCTCAGCGCGGAAACGCCTCTGGATGAAGCGTCCTTGCGATGATCTCCACCACCTCCGCGACGCGGGGGCCCGCGATGCTCATCTTTGGGTCCGCGAACAGGTGCACGCGGCCGTTCCGTACCGCGGGGACGGTCGCGAGTCGATCCCACGTTGCAATCTCACGTCGGCGGGCGTCGTCCGTGACTGACGACCGGAACTCGAGAATCGCCGACGGCCGCCGGGCGAGAATCAGCTCGCTCGTCGCCTGAACGGCTTCGCTCTTCACGTCGGCGAACACATTGCTCCCGCCCGCAGCCTCCACGAGGTCGTGGATGAA
>JANPJN010000776.1:0-2449 GCA_031425515.1 Acidobacteriota bacterium
AGCTCCTCGAGGATGTAGCGCATCTTCTCCAGCGTCAGCGGGTAGTTCGCCTTCACCGCCGCATGGCAGGCCATGGTCGCGGCAATCCCCCGCAGGGCGTCCTCCACGCGGGAGCCGCGGTCCAGCCCTTCGAGGTCGTCGGCGAGCGCGCGGACGGCGGCCTCGCAGTCGGCCGGGTCGAGCACGGCGGGCAGGGCCGACAGCTTCACACTGTCGCCGCCGAACTCTTCGATCTCGAGGCCGAAGCGATCGAGCGTCGCGGCGTGCGGCACGAGGGCCTGCCGCTGCGCCGGGGAGAGCTCGATCACGAGCGGCGTCAGCAGGCGTTGGCTCGGAAGGCGCCCCGCCGTCAACTTCTCCATCACCTGCTCGAACAGCACCCGCTCGTGCGCGACGTGCTGATCGATGATCGCAATCCCCTCATCGTCGATCGCGACGATGAACGTGTCGCGAAACTGCCCGAGCGGAATCATCGGACGGATGCCGACGGGCTCTGCCGGGTTCTGCGAGGTTCCACGGGGTTCCGCGAGGTTCGGGGTTCCGCCGGGCTCCGCAGTGTGGCGGTCAGCGACATCCGCGAGGTGGGAGGCCGCATCCGGCTCGGACGTGTTCCGGGTCCCGGGCTCCATCAGGTTGCGCCACGGCCCCATCGGCTCGGGCGTCCAGCGGTTGCCGACGACGGCGCCGGCCAGGACACCGGGGATCGTCATCGCCTGGGGCTCGGCCGGACGCCCGGTGAAGGAGGTGAGCTGCAGCTCCGTGGCGCGGCCCTGGCCGAGCGCATCGCCGAGCGCGCGGCGCAGGACCTCGTGCACCAGTGACTGCTCGAGGAAGCGCACCTCCGCCTTCGTCGGGTGGACGTTGACGTCCACGCGGTCCGGCGGAATCCGGATGAAGAGGTGGACCTCCGGGCTGCGCTCCTTGATCGTCGCGACGCTGTACGCCTCGGCGATCGCGTGCGCGATGGTGCGATCCTTCACGATGCGCCGGTTGACGAAGACGTTCTGCGACCCCCGCACGGGCCCCTGATCGCCGAGTGCGGCGATGTAGCCGTGCACCTGGAGGCCTGCCGCGTCCTTGCGCACTTCCACGAGGTCGAGCCGCTCGCCGAACAACTGGAAAAATCGCTCGGCGGGGCCCGCCGCCGGAGGGCATTGCAGCAGCCGGCGTCCCGTCGCGGACGCGCCGGGTACGGAGGATCCGCCGCTCGTCAGGGTGAAGCCGACCTCGGGGTACCCGAGCGCCATCTGCGTGACCAGACGCGAGATCTGCGAAGCCTCCGCCGTGTCGGACTTGAGGAACTTCTGCCGGGCCGGCAGGTTGTAGAACAGGTCCGCCACTTCGATGCACGTGCCTTCCGGTGCGCCGATCTCGCGTTCGGACACGACGGTGCCGCCGTGCACCCGGATCTCCATCCCGGTTGCGGTCCCGCGGGCCCGCGTGCGCAGGGTGAAGTGCGAGACCGACGCGATGCTTGGCAGCGCCTCACCGCGAAACCCGAGCGTGCGGATCGCTCCCAGGTCCTCCGGGCGCGCGATTTTGCTTGTCGCATGACGCTCGAGCGACAGCCGTGCGTCCCCGGCGTCCATCCCCTCCCCATCGTCCTCCACGCGCAGCAGGCGCTTGCCCCCGAGCTCCATGGTGACGGCGATACGGGTCGCCCCCGCGTCGATGGCGTTCTCGAGCAGTTCCTTGACGACCGAGGCTGGGCGCTCGACAACTTCGCCGGCGGCGATCTGATTGGCAAGGTGAAGCGGCAGTCTGTGGATGCGGGCCATCGTGATCTGGGTAGCCGGTTCGGAGTGGGTGTCGGACGTGGATGCCGACGATCAGGGGGGGTGATCCGCCACCGCCCCTTGTTTCAACAACTTAGCCTAAAGATGAGTGTCCCCCTCCAGCGACCTACAGCCAGTCTTTGCGGCGGAAGAAGGCGAGCATCGCACCGGAGATGGCGAACATCATGGCCATCACCCACCAGAACTGCACGCCCTCACCGCCCGGGAAGTGCGGCAGGGGCACGTTCATGCCGTAGACGCCGGTCAGCACGGTCAGCGGCATCGCCAGCGTCGTGAAGATCGTCAGGATCTTCATCACCTGGTTCAACTGATTGGACACGGCTGAGAGGTGCGCGTCCAGGATGCTCGAGATCCGGTCCTGGAAGAACATCGACTCGTCCGACAGCCGGACCAGGTGGTCGTGCACGTCGCGGAACCGGTACGCCAGCTGCTCGTCGATGATGGGGAACTCGCGCCGCGCCAGCCGGCCGATGGCGTCCCGCTGCGGCATGACGACCTGACGCAGCGAGGCCACGTCCTTCTTGAACGTCAGAATCCGGCGCGACAACTGCGCCTCCGGCCGGTCGAACACCTCCTGCTCGAGCGCGTCCAGACGGCCCTCCAGCTTCTCCATCTCCGGCCGGTAGTTGTCGACCATGGTGTCGACGATGCGG
>JANPJN010000777.1:0-1622 GCA_031425515.1 Acidobacteriota bacterium
GCGCTCGCCGACGCGCAGGCCCGCTTCAACCTCGGCGCGCTCTATCGGACGATCAACGTGCCGACCCTCCCGCTCGAGTTCCTGCTGCGGGAGCGGCAGGACCGCTTCCGCTTCAAGCGCCTGGACGACGCCGTGATGCACGGCGCCCCCGTGTGGCGGGTGACGTTCAGGGAACGCGTCCGACCCACGATGATCCGGACGCCGGAAGGGCGGGATGTGCTCTCGGAAGGGGTGTTCTGGATCGCGCCCGATACGGGTGCTGTCGTGCGGACCGAACTGGGCGGCGCCGAGCGGCCCCGGGGCCTCACCTGGCTGATCCTCGTGAGCTACGCCCACCACGACCGATTCAGGATGCTGCTCCCCGACGACATGCACGAGCAATATCAGACGGGACGATCCCGCATCGAAGGACACGCGACCTACAGCCGCTTCCGGCGGTTCGAGACCGACGTCCGCATCCGGTAGGCCGCCTCTCACCTGACGGCGAAGCGCAGGCGCGGGAACTCGAACTGCCCGGCCACGGTGTCGATGATGTTGATCTGGCAGGTGTAGAGCCCAGGCGCGAACGACCCCGCCGGCACCTCGAACTGGAAGAGCGCGGCGCGCCGGGCCGGCACGTCAATCGTCGTGCGCTCGACGACCGGCGTTTCGAACACCTTCACCTTCCCTCGATAGAACGCGAGGCTCGTGCGGACCTGCGGCGCCGAGCCGCCGCTCTGGCCGGGGTCGTACACCTCGTAGTAGAAGAACAGCTTCTGGTCCCGGCCCACGACGTGCGTCAGGTTGGGGAGCAACTGGACGCCGTCGCGCACGAGCGGGTTGTCGGTGCGGCCCTTCGCCGCCGGCTCGAGCTGAGTGCTCAGCACGACGGAGCTGACCTTCATGGCAGCCTGTTTGAGCTCCGGCACGAGCAGCGCCGCTTCGAACGAGCCGACCTGTCCGGTCGTGTTCTCGCGCACGACGACCTTGACCGAGAAACGCCCGGGCGGCAGCGTGACACCGGACTGATAGAGGATCTGTTTGCCGGCAAGCGTGCTGCCAGGGCCGGCCGGCAGCTTCAGCGTTTCGCGGAAGCGCCCGACCGGAGAATTGCGCTCGTCTTTCACGAGGCCGAGCACGTCGATCGACACCGGCTCGGTTGGATTCGCGACCGGCACCGCCGAGCCCGGGACGGTCAGCGCGACCGGGACGTAGTAGCGGTCGGCGGCCAGACGGAACCAGCCGCCCGACACCAGCACCGGCAGGTCGGTGGACGACACGGCCGCGAACATCTGCTCCTCGAGCTGCGTCTCGCGATCGGTGCGCGACGTGTGGGTGAAGTCGCGCTCGGCATAGTAGCCGGCCCTGGCCTCGACCTTGTAGCCGCCCTGTTTCACGCGCACCTGGATGCGGCGGAAGCGGCCGTCCCTGGTCGTGTTGGTGCTGCTGTAGCCGATCAGGTAGTACGCCGACATGTCGCGCTGTACCCGCTCGAACGCCTCGCCGAAGTCGTTGCCGTCGGTAAAGGCGCGCCCGCCGGTGTCGGCCGACAGCGACGTGAGCGTGTCCTGCGAGGAGGCGAGCTGGGCGAACTGCTGCTGCACGCCGCGTCCGGAGAAGAGCGCCGTACCACGGCCGCTCGC
>JANPJN010000778.1:0-3596 GCA_031425515.1 Acidobacteriota bacterium
TCTAGAGTGCGTCGATGACGATACTGTGACTGCTACTTTCCGAATATCAAAAAATATTGATACTGCAGGAATGGTTCCTGGCGAATCAGCCGGAGCCCGGCCTGCGTCGCATCCTTGACGACCACGTCGGGGCTGACGCGCTCGGCGATCGACGGCCCTGGCCCGGTGCCATCCAGCCTGAAATCCACCACGCCAATCCGTCCTTGCGGCTTCAACGCGCGCGCGAGGTTCCTGAGCACCGCGACGCGGTTTTCGATCTCATGGTACGCATCGACCATCAGCACCGCATCGATCGACTGAGCCGGCAGTTTCGGAACGTTCTTCTGGCCGAGCACCGCGCGGACGTTGGCCAGCCCTTCGCGGCTGACGCGGCGCGAGATCGCGGCGATCATCTCCTTCTGCACGTCTTCGGCGTAGACCAGTCCTTGCGGGCCGACCCGCCGCGCGAGACGGATCGTGAACCAGCCGCTGCCCGCCCCGATGTCGGCCACCACCGAGCCGTCGGCGATGCCGAGCGCGTCCATGATCTGATCGGGCCGCTGCCACAGATCGCGATCGGGCGCGTCGAGCAGGCCAAGGTCGGATGGCGGAAACAGGCGGGCGGGATGACTCCCGCCCTGTTGTTGCGATTGCGCGTACGGAGCTGTCGCGAGAACGCCGAGAATGATCCCGACGAGGATCACCTCCCGAGTCAAATCTTTTCCCGACACGTGTTCTCTTCCCGTCAGGGAGCGGCAGGATTCAGTGCCGAAGGAACTTCCAGGCCGTCGGCAGTACCAATCCTGCCGCGACTACCTTAATCGCGTCGACGATCACAAACGGATAGAAGCCGGTCATCAGCGCCGTGTCCACGCCGGCGAAGCGCGCAATCCACAGCACGCCGCCCGCGAAGATCACCGACAGGCCGACGCCCATCGCCACGATCGACGAGAGGTAGCGGCGATCGAGGCCGCGCTCGGCGAGCAGGCCGGTCACGAAGGCGGCGATCGGGTAGGCCATCAAGTAGCCGCCGGTCGGACCGAGCAGGCGCCCAAAGCCCTGCGGCAGTTCCGGCGAGAACGCGAATACCGGCAGGCCGGCCAGGCCGAGCGTGAGATAAAGAATCTGGCTGAGCGCGCCGAGGCGCGAGCCGAGGGCGGCAGCGCCGATCAACACGACCATCGGCTGGATGGTGAACGGCACCGGCGTGAACGGCAGCGGGAAGCTGAGCTGCGCCATCGCCGCCGTCAACACCGCCACGAAGACGACCGACAACAGCTGCACCCCGGTCCACGCGTTGGCGGACGCCGCGCGCATGCTGACTTGATCGAGAATCGTGGATGCGTGCGAGACCGAAGGTCGTGATGTCATGGGAAGGATGATACTGGCATGGCTACCGCGCTGACAATTGCCGGCTCCGATTCCGGCGGCGGCGCCGGGATCCAGGCCGACCTCAAGACCTTTGCCGCACACGGGGTCTACGGCACCTCGGCGATTACCGCGTTGACCGCCCAGAACACCGTCGGGGTGCAGGGGGTGCACGTCATCCCTGATGATTTCGTGACCGCGCAGATCGAGGCGGTGGTGTCGGACCTCGGCTGCGACGCGGTCAAGACCGGCATGCTCGCCAATTCGACGATCGTCGAGGCAGTGGCCGCCGCGATTGAATCGCTCGAGCTGCCCAATCTCGTCGTCGATCCGGTGATGGTCGCCAAGAGCGGCGATCACCTGCTCGATGAAGAAGCGGTGCATGCGGTGCGCTGGACCCTGATTCGCCTGGCGCGGGTGGTGACCCCGAACCTGCCCGAGGCCGAAGTGCTCGCCAAGATGAAAATCACCTCGGTCGCCGACATGCGCGAGGCCGCGCGGCGGATCGCCATGCTGAAGCCGTCGGCGGTGGTGATCAAGGGCGGGCACCTCGCAGGCCCGGAGGTGGTCGATCTGCTGCTCGAAAAGGGCGAGTATCACGAGTGGGTCGGGCCGCGCATCGAGGGCCCGAACACGCACGGGACCGGCTGCACGTTTGCGTCGGCGATCGCCGCGCACCTCGCCCGCGGCGCCGCGCTCCGGGACGCAGTGCCGGCCGCCAAGGCCTACGTCGAAGGGGCGATGCGTCACGGCATTCCGCTCGGCAAGGGCCATCGGCCGCTGAATCATTTCTGGCGCGGAATATACTGAGACGATTCAATGGATCGTTCAACGGGATCTCGCGCGCCCACCGCGATCACGGCCGCGCCGCTCGACCACGAGGCGCTCGTCAGGGCCCTCGACACATCGGGCAGCGGTGCGGTGTCGACCTTTCTCGGCCTGGTCCGCGATAACAATCTCGGCCGGCGGGTGCTGCATCTCGAATACGAGGCCTATGAGCCACTGGCGCTGCGCGGGCTCGACCTGATCGTCGCCGAGGCGGCGGAGCGCTGGCCGTCGGTGCGCCTCGCCATCCATCACCGCATCGGCCGGATGGAGATCGGCGACGCGAGCGTGGCGATCGCTGCGGCGTCACCGCATCGCGCCGACGCGTTTGCGGCGAGCCGCTACGCGATCGAGCGGATCAAGCAGATAGTGCCGATCTGGAAGCACGAGTACTTCGACGGCGGCGATGTGTGGATCGAGGGGGCGACCGCCGATCCCGACAACGCCGACGCCCGCGCGGAGGCGCTGCGCATCGCATGCGCGTAACCGTCCGGCTGTTTGCGCGGCTGCGCGATATCACCGGCAGCGGCGAGCTGATGCGCGACGCCCCGGCCGGCGCCAACGTCGGCGCGGTGTGGTCGTCACTGGTGTCGGAGTTCCCGGAGTTGTCCGCCTACGAGAAATCGATCTCGTGCGCGGTGAACGCCGACTACTCCAGATTCTCCGCCGTGGTGGCGGAAGGTGACGAAGTTGCGTTTCTCCCGCCGGTGTCCGGCGGCTAACCGTAGGGGCGGATTCAATCCGCCCGATTAGGATTCATGTTCGACAAGATTGCATCGACCGAGGCCAAGTACGAGGAGCTGATGGCGTCGCTCGGCACCCAGCAGGTGCAGAGTGATGCCAACGAGTACCGCAAGCAGGCCAAGGCGCTCGCCGAAATCGAGCTGCTCGTGCAGAAGTATCGCGAGTACAAGAACGTCGGCGCCGAGATCGCCAGCGCCGAAGAGATGGTCAAGGGCGGCGATCCCGAAATGCGCGACCTGGCGCTCGAGGAGCTCAACGACCTCAACGTCCGCAAGGAACGGATTTCGGACGAGCTGAAGCTGCTGCTCGTTCCCAAGGATCCGAACGACGAGCGCAACGTGATGCTCGAAATCCGCGCCGGCACCGGCGGCGAAGAGGCGGCGCTGTTTGCCGGCGACCTCTACCGCTGTTACACGCGCTATGCGGAACGGCAACGATGGAAAATCGAGCTGATGTCGCTGAGCGAAGCCGACCACGGCGGGGTCAAGGACGTGGTCGTCAGCATCGAAGGCCGCGGCGCCTACAGCCGGTTGAAATATGAAAGCGGCGTGCATCGCGTCCAGCGCGTGCCGGCCACCGAAGCCAGCGGCCGTATCCATACGTCCGCGGCCACCGTCGCGGTGTTGCCCGAGGCCGACGAGATCGACATCCAGGTCGCCGACAAGGACATCCGCATCGAC
>JANPJN010000779.1:0-1702 GCA_031425515.1 Acidobacteriota bacterium
CCGAGCGGCCGGTTCGTCCAGACGTGGATCTCCTTGATGTCTCCGATCGCTCCGGCCGCCAGATATTCCTGCCCGGTGCGGGCGCCGTCGGTCGAGTGCCCCTGATTGCCCATCTGGGTCACGACCTTGCTCGTCTTCGCCTTCTGGGCGAGATGGCGCGCCTCCTGCACCGACCAGCAGAGCGGCTTCTGCACGTAGACGTGCTTGCCAAGGTCCATCGCGACCGAGGCGATGGGCGCGTGCATGTGGTCGGGCGTCGCGACGATCACGGCGTCGATGTCCTTCTGCTTCTCGAGCATCTCGCGGTAGTCCTTGTACCGCTGCAGCTTCGACATCTGCTGGTCCACGAACTTGCGCGTATTCTCGGAGACGTTGGTGGGCGGGCGCCTGGCGTTGGCCTCCATCTGCGCCTTGGACGGCGTGCCGCGGCGCTGCTGCCCGGCGCCGCCCGGCGCGCCGGCAGCGGCCTTGAAGCGCGCCAGCGAACTGTCGAGGAGCGCGTAATCCACGTCGCAGATCGCGACGATGTTCTCGCCCATCAGGTTGCGGGTGTTGACGAAGCCCTGGCCGTTGATGCCGACCGTCGCGATATTCAGCGTATCGCTCGGCGCCTGCAGGCCGCGGCCGAGCACGTGTCGCGGAACGATTGTGAACGCCGCGCCCGTCGCCGCTACCGTCGCCACGAATTTGCGCCTGCTGATGCCGGGCGTCTGGTCGTCTTTCTGGTCGCTCATAGTCTCCCCCCTGGAGCTGTAATTATCAGAGGCACATTCGCACGTCCGGCCCATACGGTCAAGCGTGGCCCGGGAGTTGCTGTCGTCACGGCGTCGCCCGCGCACATCCGACGATTGGGAGTGCCGCCGGCCGCCATCACCCCGCGGAGAACACTGAGAGCATGCGCGCCCCCGCTCCGTCCCGGCGTCGTCCCACCTCACGGGGAGGCCTGCGCGCCTGCCGCCCTGCCGCACAGCGGGGTCTGCTCGCGTTCGCCGCAACCCTGCTGATCCTGGCGACCGGACCAGGCGGTCCACCGCTTCAGGCGCGAATCGTCCAGCCGGAGCCCTCGCTCCAGACCGTGCTCGCCAGGGCGGCCGATTACACCGCCGGCTACTTCGAGACCCTGACCTCCTTCGTCGCGGAGGAGCGATACGTCCAGCGCACGAGCCTCTCGCGGCCGGGCCAGCCACGGCTCCCTGGCGCCTCCGAGGCTGACGGCAGCCGCCTCCTCCGCTCCGACTTCGTCATCGTCCCCGGGCTCGGCGCCGGAAGCCCGTGGCTTGGCGTGCGGGAAGTGCTGGAGGTGGACGGCAAGGCGGTGGACGGGGAACACGGCCGCATCGAGGCACTGTTGAAGGACGGCGCCGCGGGGACGGCGGCGCGCCTTCGTGCGCTCGCCGACGCGCAGGCCCGCTTCAACCTCGGTGCGCTCTATCGGACGATCAACGTGCCGACGCTGCCGCTCGAGTTCCTGCTGCGGGAGCGTCAGGACCGCCTCCGATTCAAGCGACTGGACGACGCCGTGATGCACGGCGCCAGAGTGTGGCGGGTGACGTTCAGGGAGCGCGTGCGCCCGACGCTGATCCGGACGCCGGAAGGGCGGGATGTGCTCTCGGAAGGGGTGTTCTGGATCGCGCCCGATACGGGTGCTGTCGTGCGGACCGAACTGCGCGGCGCCGAGCGGCCCCGGGGCCTCACCTGGCTG
>JANPJN010000780.1:0-1654 GCA_031425515.1 Acidobacteriota bacterium
GCTCGCCCCATACAACATCCAGGTCAACGCCATCGCTCCCGGGTGGATTGAGACCGACATGACAGCGCCCGTGCGTGGCCCCGAGGGACGAGGGCTCAATGACGAGATCATCGCGCGCACGCCGGCCGGGCGATGGGGACAGTCCGAAGAGGTCGCCGGGACGGCGGTGTTCCTCGCGTCACGCGCGTCGCAATTCGTCACCGGAGAAACGATCCGCGTGGACGGCGGGTATGCCATCCGTTGATCCTCGAGGCGACAAGGCCGGATATCCCTTCACCCCTTGAGCGCCGCGGGCTGAACATCGATCACCTCATACGTGGCGCGCCACCACCTGGCCCAGCGCTGACCCACCTCCGCGTAGCCGGCATCGTCCAGTCCGTAGGTGACGACGATGGCGCTGCCGCCGCCGTGCGGTGACTTCGCCGTCCTCGGCCGCGCGCCGACGATCAGCAGACCGTCGCCGTAGCCGTCCACCGTCAGGCCCAGTTGATACGGACTCCGGTACTGCACGAGCCCTTCGAGCGTTTCGCCGATCGCCGCCGTCACGCTGTAGCGCGCGCCGACGGGGACGATCGAGAGGGACGCCAGGCCGAGCGCTTCGGCGGGCAGCGGGGTCGTCGCGGCCGGCGCCCGGCCGTTGAAGTAGACCGTGCGGCGGTCCGCACCGGGATGCCGCTCGAGCACGAACTTGAGCTCCTGCAGGAACGTCAGCCAGCCCTCCATGACGTCGGAGTAGATGCCCGTCCACGCCTCGTCGGTCACGGGCGCCGAGCGGATGACCCGGACGATGGTCTGGTCGCCGACGGCCTCGAGGGTGAACCGGTCCGGCATCCCTTCGGAGACGAGGGTGCGCGCCTGGTCGTCGGCGATCACGTTCTTGAGGAAAATCATCTCTACTTCGGCGGCGAGATCGGGGTAGTCCCACCCGAACCAGCGCTGGATCTGCACCGGATCGCGGAGCGCCTTCCAGACCGTGTCAATGGGGGCGGCGACGAGGATTTCGACGAGGACGCGCTCGGCCATGCTGCTCTCCTGACGTGGTTGACTCGGCGCCGGGCGCGGGGTGTCCGCCCAGCAGGATGCGATAGCGACGGCCCGTCGTCGAGGGGAACCTGGCCGCTTCACGCGTAACGAACTCGGCGAGGGCCGTGGTGAAGCGCTCGAAGTCGGCGGGGGTGGCAAACGCGACCTCGGTGTCGATGGCGAAGGTCAGCAGCCGCGTGCCCTCCTGCTCCGCGCGCGAGCGCATGCGGGCCACGTGGCGGACCACATCACCGGCGGCGTCGATCAGGTGCTCCGCCGAGAAGCGGTCCTGCGCGGAGGCACTGATCGCGCGTGTGCCACGTGCACCCATCACCGACGGATCGACGACAAACGCATCGGCACGGGCCGCGAGGATGCGCTCGATGCACCCGCGGCGCTGGCGCTCTTCGACCAGGTGGAGGAGCCCCGCCTTCTCGAGCTCGCGCAGGTGATAGTTCACCCGCTGACGCCCGAGTGCCATTTCGGCCGCCAGCTCGGTGGCGGACGCGGGCTCGCGCAGCCGCTCGAGCAGCCGCCGGCGGATCGGCGACAGGGCGATCCGGAGGCGGTCCGGGCGGTCGAGGAGCGCGACGGACGGGGTCGGCACGGACGCACGATAGATTAGGAAACT
>JANPJN010000781.1:0-4222 GCA_031425515.1 Acidobacteriota bacterium
TCGTGGACGTGGCGGGCGAGCGCCTGCACCGCCTCGAGCGACGTGGGCGGCAGCACACCGTGCCCGAGGTTGAAGATGTGACCCGGACGTCCACCCACCCGCCGCAGGATGTCGTCGGTCGCCGCGAAGAGCCGTGTCTGCGGTCCGAGCAGCAGGGCAGGGTCCAGGTTGCCCTGAATGCCGCGCGTGGGCCCGACGATGTTCCAGGCCTCGTCGATCGGCTGGCGCCAGTCCACGCCGATCACGTCGGCGCCGGTGCTGACGATGTCGTCAAGGATGGCGGCCGTGCCGACGCCGAAGTGGATGAGGGGCACGCCCGTGTTCTTCAGGGCGGAGAAGATGCGGGTCGTGTGGGGCAGCGCGAATTCGCGGTAGTCCGCCCGCCCGAGCGCACCGGCCCACGAGTCGAAAATCTGCAGGGCCTGGACACCAGCCTCGACCTGCGCCGTGAGGTAATCCGCCATCATGTCCGCGAAGCGGGAGCAGAGGCGGTGCCAGGCCTCCGGCTGGGAGTACATGAACGCCTTGGTGCGGGTGTAGGTGCTCGACGGGCTGCCTTCGATGGCGTAGGAGGCCATGGTGAACGGCGCGCCGCCGAATCCGATCAGAGGTACGCGGCCGTTGAGCTCGGTGCGAAGGATGCGGATGGTTTCAAGCACATGCCCCAACGCCTCGCGCGGTTCGAAGTGCTGGAGGCGATCGACCGCGTCCGGGGTGCGGACGGGCCGCTCGACGAGCGGGCCCTCCCCCTTGACGAAGTCGAACGTGAGCCCCATGGGGGTGAAGGGTACGAGCAGGTCGGAGAAGAGAATGGCGGCATCGACGTCGATGACGTCCACCGGCTGCAGCGTCACCGCGACCGCGAGCTCGGGCTGGGCGCAGATTTCCAGCAGCGAGTAGCGCTGGCGGAGGGCGCGGTAGTCGGCCATGTAGCGGCCGGCCTGGCGCATGAACCAGACGGGCGTGGCGTCAACCGGCTCGCGCCGGCATGCGCGGAGAAACCGATCGTTCACGCCGCGACCAGAGTCCGGGCGAGCGCGACGAGGTCTTCGAGCCACAGTGGCTTGAAGCGGATGGAGGCCCCGAGCGACTTCAACTCCACCTGCACGGGTTCGGGCAGGAAGTAGTCGCCGGTCACGATGGCCACGGGCACGTCGGCGAGGTGCGGTTTTGAACGGACGAGTCTGAGAAACTGGAGCCCGTTCGTGATGGGCATGCGCATGTCCAGGATGATGGCGTGCGGATGCACGGTGTCGGCAAGCTCGAGCCCGGCTTCCGCGGAGAGCGCGGTCGCCACGATGAAGCCCTCGAGCTTGAGCATTCGTGCGAAGGTGTCGGCCACCGATCGGTCGTCGTCCACGATCAGGATCGTTCGCGTCGTGGACTGGGCCGGGACGATTTCCGCCGGTGCGATCACTGGATCATTCTGAGGGCGAACGACATAAAGGTCAAGGGCCGAGGTGGGTGCCCCGAAGCGGGACTATACAACGGCCGGTGAAACTGTTTACAATTGCCGGTTATCTTCGTCGGTCTTTGATGTTTTCCGGGCGGGAGGTCATGTGAGCCCCATTCTGGTGAGGCCCGTGCGCGAGCAACTGGAGCACGATCGGGTCATTCGGCTGCTGTCGGTGCGCCTGAAGCGGCGGCACGACGTCGTGGCGAACATTGGCGAGCAGCAGACGGTGCCTGTCAAGATTGGCCAGGTGCAAATCTTCCCGGATCTGGTGCTGACCTCGACGGAGCGGGGCCATAAGCTGATGGGAACGGTCGAGGTGGAGACGGCCGAGTCGGTCAATCACCTCGAGGCCATGGCACAGTGGGCCCACCTCGGGCGCGCACGGGCGCCCTTTCACCTCTACGTGCCGGCAGGGTCGGTGGATATCGCGAAGCGGCTCGCGGCCGAGAACGGTGTGAACGTCTCGGAAATCTGGGGTTTTCACACCATCGGCGATCAGACCCGCTTCACGCTCGTTCATCGGGCGCCTGTGCCGCAGCCGAGGCGGGCCGTCGTCAGTTCCACGGTGCGCGAGAGCGACCAGCCGCGTGGGACACGTGCGCGACCCACGCCTCGAGCAGTCAAGCCTGCCGTCAGGAAGGCCGCCCCGAGAGCTGCTCGGGCGAAGGCGGCCCCGAAGACCTCCGCACGCGTGCAGAAGAGGAAGTAGCTCTGCCGTATCTTCGCTTCAGCCGGGACAAGCTCGGCTACGAGCATACGTTCGTCGTGCACGCCGACAAGCGCCGCGGGCGGTCGCACTCACGCGTGCTCTACTGGTTTCGCACGCCTCCAGGAGTGCGGGTGGGCCGGGCGCCGCTGGACGAAGAGGCCATCCGGCTGATCGAGGCCTCCAACCCCTCGGTCGAGTTCGACTGGCCCCGTATCCTGAAGGGACCGGAGATGGTTCCGCCGCCGCCTCGCGTGCCATCGGCCGTCGAACGGCGGGCGCGCCCCAGGCTCCGCGACGTCCCGAGGCCCGAACCGTCCCAGGCGCCACCGTCCGCGGGGGGGGCGCGGGCCGAGCCTGCAGTCGAGGCTCCGCCTCTTACGATCGAGGATGCGGCCGTGACCACCGCGCTTGACCCGCGCGTCGGCGATTTACCCGAACCTCCTAGACTGCCGCCGTCCATGGCGGCGTCCGCGAGGCTCGGCGCCGAAGGGCTGTCGCGGCTTCGCGCCCGGCACTCCGAGGTGCTCGCCCGCATTACCGAGCGGATCGAGGATCCCGCCCGGCGGGAGCAACTGAAATCGGACGCCGAACGTCTCAATCCCGATACCTGGGTCACGGACGCCGACGTCGCGGCCGGGCTCGAGGGGTACGAGGCCGTCTTCGAAACGCTGCGGGGCGTGATCGGCCATGGCCACAAACGTCGGCGCGCGCGCGGAACCCGTTGAACTGTCCGTCGCCGTAACCAGCCCGTATAATCGACCTATGCGAACAGCCTATTCGTCTCGCGCGATCGCCGCGTACACTGCAGCGGCGCTGTGTGCCGCCGGCGGCCTTCTGATGGCCCAGGCGCCTTCGCCGAGTCCGTCCGGCCCGCCGGCCGTGCAGACGCCCGGCGCCCCGGCGCAGGGGAACGTCATCCGGCGCTCCTTCGACATGATCACGAGCGACGTGATCGTCCGCGATCACACCGGCCAGTTCATCGCCGATCTGAAGAAGGAGGACTTCGACATCCTCGAAGATGGCGTGAAACAGGAGGTCCTGTCCTTCGTGCTGACCCACGGCGGCCGCGTCTTCAACGATGCCGCCGGTAAGCCCCCGGCCGCGCCCCCGATGGAGGGCATCATCCTGCCGGCGACCCGGCCGACGAGCGACGCGGCGGGCCGGATCTGGCTGATTTTCGTGGACGACCTGCACCTCGACTTCAACAACACCGGCCGCATCAAGGACCTTTTCAAGAAGATCTCGAAGGAACTGGTCCACGACGGCGACATGTTCGGCATCGTCTCGAGCGGTCCGTCGTCGCTCTCCATCGACTTGACCTACGACCGGAAGCGGCTGGACGAAGCCATCGAGAAGATTTCCGGGGCCGGCCTCAAGCCGTCCGAAATTCTCGACACGCCGCTCGGCGCGGAGGGGCCGTCCGAGGTCCGCTACCGGGCGCATGTGGCGTTCGACACCGCCTACGGAATCCTGAAGAATCTCGAGTCCGTCCACAATCGCCGGAAGGCGTTCGTGTACGTGAGCAACGGCTACGACTTCAATCCGTTCTCCGAAACGCGCAAGCAGAACGATCAGGCGATGGGGCGGCAGATGACGGGGCAGTCCGACGACGGGAGCGGGAATGCGGCGAGCGACACGAACCCGTTCATGCGGCAGGGAAACCAGTTCAGCTTCGCGGACCTGGCCTCGGAGATCAGCGAGCTCACGCGCCAGGCCAATCGCGCCAACGCAAGCATCTATACGATTGACCCCCGCGGTCTGGTGGGCGGTCCAGATCTCGACCAGAAGGTCGACATGATGGACTACCAGAACTACGTCACCACGTCCCAGAACAGCCTGCGCGTGATTGCGGAGCAGACGGGCGGGTTCGCCACGGTGAATCAGAACGATTTCGTGAAGGCGCTCAAGCGCATCGACGCCGAGACGAGCGACTACTACGTCCTCGGCTACTACTCGTCGAACCCCGATCCCACCCAGCGGCGTCGGAAGGTCGAGGTCAAGGTGAAGCGTCCGAACGTGGACCTTCGGTACCGCACCGAGTACACGCTGCGGCCGAC
>JANPJN010000782.1:0-4132 GCA_031425515.1 Acidobacteriota bacterium
GACGCCATTGCCGGCGTCATCAACATCGTGCTCAAGGGCGGGGTGTCCAGCCCCTCGGTGTCGAGCAAGTTCGGCCTCTCGACGGGGAGCTTCACGGGCAATGCCTGCCTGCCGAGCGGTCTGAGCTGCCAGCCGGGGAACAAGATCGACTTTTCCGACGGGGAGCTCTTCGACCTCGGTGGATCGTGGGGCATGGCGGTCGGCAAGGGCAGCGTGACGCTCTCGGCCGAGTATCGGCATCACAACCGCACCAATCGCGCGTCGTTCGATCCGAGGGATCAGATCGTGGCGGGGGACGCCGGCAGCAATGTCGTGGGGCAGCCGAATCACCGATGGGGCGACCCCGACACGCGCGATGTCATGGCGCTGCTCAATGCGCAGATGCCGCTCAACGCGAAGCAGACCCGCTTCCTCTACGCGTTTGGCGGTTACAGCCGGCGTGAGGCGAACAGCGCCGGGTTCTACCGGCGGGGCCTCGACGTCCGCAACTGGCCGCAGATCTACCCCCAGGGCTTCCTGCCGGAGATCCAGCCGCTCGTCCTGGACCTGTCAGGCACCGTCGGCGTGCGCGGCGCCTGGAGCAACTGGGCGTGGGATGCGAGCGCCGGGTTCGGGCACAACCGGTTCGACTTCACGATCGGCAACACGCTCAACGTCTCGCTCGGTCCGTCGGTCCCGCCGAACAAGACCACGTTCGACGCCGGTTCGCTGAAGCTCGGGCAGGCCATCGGCAACGTCGACATCAGCCGGCCGTTCGCGGTCGGAGGGATGGCCGGTCCTCTCAACGTCGCGTTCGGCGGCGAGGTGCGGCGTGAGCAATACGAGATTGTCGCGGGTGAACCGGACTCGTACGGCAACGGCGGCGTGCCCAATCGCGCCGGAGGCATTGCGGCGATCGGCGCGCAGGTGTTCCCGGGCTTCCGTCCAACCAATGCCGTCAATGAGTCGCGTGAGAGCACCGCCGCCTACGTCGACGTGGAAGGGGACGTCCTGAAGTGGCTGCGTCTGGGTCTCGCCGGCCGGACGGAGCACTACAGCGATTTCGGCGGCACCGTGGAGGGCAAGCTGACGGCCCGCGTGCAGATCGACCCGCGGGTCGTCGTGCGCGGCGCCCTCAGCAGCGGGTTCCGCGCCCCGTCACTGGGGCAGTCGTTCTTCTCGTCCACCGCCACCAACTTCATCAACGTCGCCGGCCAGGGCCTCGTGCCCTTCGAGTCGCTGACGCTGCCGGTCACCTCCCCGGCCGCGATCGTGCTCGGCGCGGAGGCGCTCAAACCGGAGAACTCCCTCCATGCGAGCGGCGGCCTCGTCCTCACGCCCATCCCGGACCTCGACCTGACGGCCGACTACTATCACATCGCCATCGACGACCGCATCGTCATATCGGGCAACTTCACGGGGCCGCGGATCACCGCGCTGCTGGCGCCGTTCGGTGCGAACAGCGGCCGGTTCTTCACGAACGCGATCAACACGCGGACCAACGGCGTCGATCTGTCGGCGGGGTATCGCGTGGCCATGGCGGACGCGGGCACTCTACGGCTGCACGCGTCGTATAACAACACCCGCACGAAGATCGTCGGCGGCGTGGCGACGCCCGCACAGTTGGCGGGCTTCGATCAGGTCCTGTTCGACCGCGAGCAACGGCGTCGGATCGAGTGCAGCCAGCCGCGCGACGGTGTGCGCGCGGGGGCCGACTGGCGCCTGGACCGCTGGGGCGCGAATGCAGGTGTGGCCCGTTACGGCGAGTTCTGCAGCTCCACGGTCAACCCCGCGGACGACCAGACCTACGCGGCGAAGTGGCTGACCGATGCCGAGGTGTCGTTCCGTCTGGCAAAGACGCTGACGTTCGCGGCCGGCGCGCAGAACATCTTCAACGTCTTTCCTGGCCGCAACATCACCGTGAACTCCTTCAACGGGATCCAGACGTTCCCGAGCCAGTCGCCGTTCGGGATGAACGGCCGGGCGGTGTACGGCCGCATTCAGTGGAAGATGTAGGCCGCGAGCGGACGCGGGGCTGGGTGGTTTGACCGCGGACGAACGGGAGTCGCGGCGCCACCGATCACCGAAGGTGCCGGGCGCGCGTGACCGGACGCGGAGGAGAGGATCGCGAGATGGCTGGCCGGGGCGATGCGCGGATCGTGTACTCCAGCGGCGTGGGCCGTGTCTGCCCGGGGTGCGGCTGGCCGGCGGCGACATGCCGCTGCAGCCAGGAGCGCAGGTCCGCCAGCGATCCGGTGCCGGCGCGGATCGTCGCGAAATTGCGGACAGAGAAGGCGGGGCGGGGTGGCAAGACCGTCACCGTCGTGTTCGGTCTGCCCCGGAACCAGACGTTCCTGACGGAGCTCTGTCAGGAGTTGAAGCGCGCCTGCGGGACCGGCGGCACGGTCGTGGACGACACCGTGCAACTCCAGGGCGACTTGCGCGACCGCGTCCGCGCCGCCCTGCTCGCCCGGGGCATCTCCCTGAAGGGAAACACTACCGGCGGATGAAGTCGTCCAGGCGGCGCCGCAGCTCGTTCCGCAGGCCTCGCCCGATGGCGGCCTTCAGATCCAGTCTGAAGGACGGGGCGTCGAGCGTGCCCGAGATGGTCAGTGGGATCTCCAACTCGCCGCGGCTGTTCCGCAGTCCCGACAACTCGCGGACGCGCTGGATCGCTGAGGCCGTACGTTCGGGCGAGAGAATCGCCTTCCCCCGCAGCGCCAGCACCCGGTCAAACCCGATGCTCCCCGCGGCCTCGACGCGCACCTGACCGGCCTCGAGCACCAGGTCGTCGGTCGTTGCCCGGCCTGACCCGAGCGCCAGCGTCGCGGTCAGCCGCTCGAACCTCGTGTCGCGCGAGTCTCCCTCGGTAATCCGCACGGCCCGGTTGATGGTCGCCAGCAGCGGAAACTGACGGACGACGCCGTCGGTGATCGTGACGCGTGCGCGTCCGGCGACCGTGTCGGCGAGAGCCTCGTTGACCCGGCCATGGAGAACCGCCGAGACGCCAGCGGTCCCGTCGATCCGGGCGTCGGCGCCGCTGAGCGTCTTGAGAAAGCCTCCCAGATCGATCGCCGTCAGACGGCTGTCGAGGCCCCAGCGAGCTGGCGTGGTCGAGAGATCGACCGTCACTCGTCCCCGGTGCGTCCCCCCATGCAGGCGGAACACCAGGGGATCGAACGCGAGCTGCGACGCGTCGAGCCTGAACGGTGTCTCGACCTCCTGCAGGCGCAGCGGCTCCACCCCGAGGTCGGGGGCGCGCAGCGTCCCGCGCGCCGAGAGGCGCGAGGTCCTGCGATCGATCGTCAGCATCACGGCCGCCGCGGCCGGCGCACGCAGGCGCAGGAAGTCCGGACGCGTGACGCCGATGATCCCGAGGAACGCCGGAAGATCCGCATCGGTGACGGCATCCGCGGCGAACTCGAGGTGGGCGGCAGCCGCATCCGTCCGCGCCGTCCCTCGGATAGCGGCGCTGCCGATCCGCGCCGTCACCGGCGACAGCACCAGGCCTGTGTCGGTGGAGACGACGCCCGCGTCCAGGGCTTCGATACTGGACGCCTGTCGTCTTTCACCGGGCGCGATGTCGTCGATGACACGGATCTGCGCTCCGGCGACGTGGACCTCACGCACGACAGGTCCCCCGCCACCACCGCCGGTCGGCGCCGGAACGGCCGTGGGCACATGCCAGTGGCCCGTGCGGTCCCGCAACACCGAGACGACGAGCCCCTCCACGCGCACGTCGTCTATCACGATGGGAGGACGGAAGATGGACCGCATCTTCGGCAGGAGGGTGATGCGCTCGATCTGGACCGACGGGGCGGCGGCGGTCCCTCCGGCAACGGTGATGCGGTGCCCGACGACGGAGGATCGGGGGAAGACGCCGATCGTCATCCCCCCGATGCGCACGGGCTCGCCGAGCATCGCCGACAGGCGGACTTCGGCGGCGGATCGAAGCGACCCGCCGTCGAGCGCGCGACGCACGAGGAGCATGGCTCCCGTGGCGAGGAGCAGCAACGTCAGAAAGCCGGCAAGCGCGAGGCGACCGCGTCGCAGTAGCATGACCTCGCTGAGTCCCTGGCACCGGCCCGCACCGCGGCCGGTCCCATCGCTAGCCGAGCTGGATTCTGCTCTTGTTGACCGCCAGCCACTCGTC
>JANPJN010000783.1:0-6507 GCA_031425515.1 Acidobacteriota bacterium
GCCGCTTCTCTTCGGAGGCGACGACCAGGGAGCCGCTGACCCGCATCATGGGGAAGCTGCCCACCTTCAGGTGCAGATCCGAGGCGCCGCTTTCGACGGCTTTGTACAGGAGGTCGTTGATTGTCATCGGTTCCGAGCAGCCGCAGGGTTCTACACGGTTCGACGGGCGGTGGCCGGTGTGCCGGCGCCTGCGCCGGCAGGCTGCAGGGGCTCGCCGGGGTAGACGTAGGTCAGCCAGCCGTGACGATCGGGCGTGCGGCCGTGGATCACGTCGAAGAACGCGGTCTGCAGCGCTTCGGTGATCGGCCCGCGACGGCCGCTGCCCACGGTGATCTTGTCCACCGACCGGATCGGCGTCACCTCGGCGGCGGTGCCGACGAAGAAGGCCTCGTCGCAGATGTAGAGCATCTCGCGCGGCAGCATCTCTTCACGCACGGTGAACCCGAGGTCGCGGGCCAGCGTGATGACGGTGTCGCGGGTGATGCCAGGCAGAATCGACGAATGCAGCGACGGCGTCAGGATGACGTTGTCGCGCACGAGGAAGAGATTCTGGCCGCTGCCCTCGCTGAGCAGGCCGTTCACGTCGAGCGCGATGCCCTCGCTGTAGCCGTCGGCCAGCGCCTCCATCTTGATCAGTTGCGAGTTGGCGTAGTTGGCCGAGCTCTTCGCGAGCGTCGGAAACGTATTCGGCGCCGCGCGGTTCCAGGAGCTGACCCGGACATCGGCCCCCTTCTCGAGCACACCTGCCCCGAGATACGCCCCCCACTCCCAGCAGAGGATGGCCGCGTCGACCGGGCAGGGCAGGGGATTGACACCCAGCTCGTTGTAGCCGCGATAGACGATGGGGCGGATGTAGCAGGCCTTGAACGCGTTCGCACGGATGGTCTGGAACACCGCCTCCGTGAGGCCGGCCTGATCGGTCTGCGGGTCCATCCGGTAAATGCGGCACGAATCAATGAGCCGGCGCATGTGCGCGTCGAGCCGGAAGCAGGCAGACCCGAGCGGCGTCTCGTAGCAGCGGGCGCCTTCGAACACGCCGCTGCCGTAATGGACGACGTGCGAGGCGACGTGAATCTTTGCGTCCGCCCACTCGACGAGCGCCCCGTTCATCCAGATTTTGCCCGTGCCCGTGAACGCCATAAATCAGCTCCTATCAGCTTCCAGCTTTCAGCTATCAGCCGTCAGCTTCCAGTTCCCGGCTTCCAGCTCACAGCTGATGGCTGAACGCTGATAGCTGACCAGGTTCAGTTTACCCCACCCGTCCGCGTCCCTACTGCCGCTCCCCGCAAAATGGGCACTTGTCGGTGCGGGAGGGGAGGGGCTTGCGGCACTGCCAGCAGAACCGCGCGGCCGGTGCCTCCCGCGCGCGCAGTCGCGTCTGGATCCCCTGCGCATCGTCCTTGCTGCTGCGCCCGCCGCCGGCGTCCGCACGGGCTACGCCACCGGCCTGTGCACGACGCGGCTGGACGGTGGCCCGCGCCGCCATGATGTCGGCCAGCAGCTCGGGCGCGCGCTGATACCGCGCCGTCACTTCCGGGGCCATCGCACGCATGACGATGTCGCTGACGCTCTTCGGAATCAGCGGGTTCTTCAGCCGCGGAGGCGAGACGAGCTCCCCGGACATGAGCTTGTCGAGATCGGCCGGAGCGGGTGTGTCGTACGGAAGCTCTCCGGTCAGCATCTGATACATCGTCACGCCGAGGGAGTAGATGTCGGAGGCGAAGACCGCCTTACCGTGAAACTGCTCCGGCGCCATGTAGGGAGGGCTGCCGATGACGGTCGTGCCATGCGCGGCGATCTCGAGAAACCGCGAGGTGCCGAAGTCGGCCACCTTGACCATGTCGTTCTCCGTCACGAGCACGTTAGCCGGACGGAGGTCGCGATGGATCACACCCTGCGAGTGCGCGTGATCCACGCCATTGCAGATCTGGCAGGTGAAGTCGAGCGCGCGGCTCACGTCGAGTGCACCGTGGGATTCGATGATGTGCTCGAGCGTGCGCCCCTGCACGTACTCCATCACGATGAAGAAGACGTTCTCCTGCTTCTCGGCCGTGGTGATGGCGACGATGTTGGGGTGGCTGACGCTCGCAAGGAGCCGCGGCTCGCGCAACAGTTCGCCAAAGTCCAGCCCCTGGCGGTGAGGCACCTTGATCGCGACCTTCTTGTCGATCCAGGTGTCCTGCGCGAGGTACACGGACCCGAATCCGCCGCTGCCGAGCGGCGAGATGATCTTGTACTTGCCGAGAGTCTGGCCTTTGAACAGCACGCGCGCGTTCGGAATGATGCGGTTGGAATCGGGACGGGATTCCGATGCGAGTATAGCGCGAATGGCCGATAATCGAGCCGATGCTGCCGCGGTTTCACGTCCCCGATCTCGACCCTGGCGTGACGGCTGCGGCGCTGCCGCCCGACGAGGCGCGCCACCTCACGCGCGTGCTTCGCCTTCGCGAGGGTGACGAGATCACGGTCTTCGATGGCCGCGGCCATGAGTTCCGTGCGCGCGTGTCGGCCGCCGCACGCGACCGCGTCCAGGTGGAGCTCCTCGAGCCCACGACGCCGGCGCCAGAGCCTCGAGTCCCGATCACGATCGCGCAGGCCGTGCTCAAGGGCGCCGGGATGGACGACGTGGTGCGCGACGCCACGATGATGGGCGCATGTGCCATCGACCCGATCGTCACCGCGCGTACCATCGGTCGGCCGCGGACGGCCGGCAGCACGGCGGCCACGGAGCGGTGGCGACGAATCGCGATTTCGTCGGCCAAGCAGTGCCGACGCGCGACGGTGCCCGTCGTCAGCGTCGAACGATCGCTCTCGGAGTGGCTGTCGGTCGCCAGCGGCCTGCGTCTGATCCTCGTGGAGCCGTCGGCGGCCGCGGGAGCGGAGCCGACCCTGCGCATGCTAGACGCGCAGCTGCCGCAGACGCCGTCGCTCGTGGCGCCGGGCCCCGCCGCCGTCTCGATTCTCGTGGGGCCCGAAGGAGGATGGACGCCCGAGGAGCGCCGCATGGCTGAAGCCGCCGGCTGCGTGGCGGTCTCGCTCGGTGCGCTCACCCTGCGCGCCGACGCCGTGGCCCTGGTCGCCATCGCGATGGCTCGGTTTGCGCTTCGGGATCTGTGAGGGGCGGTCCGGAGCTACCGGCGCAGGAGTGCGGCGGCCCACTCGCCGTCGCGACGCACATCCGCGACGGACAGCCCCAGCGCCGTCGTCACCTCGGCGCACTCGTCCGGGCTGAAGCCGCTGACGATGAGGACGCCGCCCGGCGCAACGAGCCCGCGCAGGGAAGGGGCGCAGCGCTGAAGTACGGCTCCGGTCAGATTGGCGACGACGACGTCGGCGCTATCGGGCGCGAGCGTCCCGAGGTCCGCCTCGATGACGGCGATCGATGCCGAGGCGGCGTTGCGGGCGATATTCTCGCGCGCGTTCTGAAGGGCATCCGGGTCGTTGTCGATGGCGCTGACGCCGGCCGCTCCGAGCCTCAGCGCCGCAAGCGCCAGCACGCCCGACCCTGTGCCGACATCGATCGCACGCCGGCCGTCAAGGTCCAGCGTCTGCAATAGCTCCAGGCACAACCTCGTGGTCGCGTGATGCCCCGTGCCAAACCCCATCGACGGCTCGATGACGATGACGATGTCTGCGGTGGCTCCTCCCGGCCGCGAGCCGCTCGGGGACTCGTCGGACGGCGGAATGTCCCAGGGCGGTGCGACGACCACGCGTCCGGCGCGGATGGCCGTGAGCGCCGCCTGGCTCCGACGCGCCCAGTCGCCATCGTCCACTTCGGCGGGGGCCAGCGAGAGGAGGCGCGGGCCGAGCGCGGCCGCGAGGGCCGCGTGTGCGGCGTCGCGATGGGAGGGCAGGCGGAAGAACACGCGCCAGCCGTCACCCGCGTCGTGGTCGTGGATGGCCAGCGGCTCGAAGGCATCGAGCTCGGCGTAGAGGAGATCCTGGAGCGTGCCGACGCCCGGCCCCTGCGGGAACCGGATGTCGAGCGCGGGATAGCTACCCAAAGATGTCTTTGACGCGCTCGAAGAACGGCTTGCCGGCAGTATCCCCCTCGTCGTCCAGCTTCTCGTGCGGCAGCGTGCGCCCGAGCTCCTCGAGCAGGTGGCGTTGCTCCTTCGTGAGCTTTTTCGGGACCGCGACCCTCGCGATCACGTGGAGGTCGCCGTGGCCGCGCCCGTTGACGTGCGGCATGCCCTTGCCGCGCAGTCTGAAGCGCGCACCCGGCTGTGTGCCGGCCGGCACGCTCACTTCTTCACGGCCGTCGAGGGTAGGCACCTTCACACTGCCGCCGAGGGCGAGCGTGGGAAAGCTCATAGGCATCTCGCAGTAGAGATCGTCCTCCTCGCGCTGGAAGAACGAATGCTCCTGCACGTGGACGACGACGTAGAGGTCACCAGGGGGGCCGCCGGCGGAGCCGTGTTCCCCCTCGCCGTAGAGGCGGAGGCGCTGTCCCGTGGCGATGCCAGCGGGAATCTTGACCGTCAGCTTGCGCTCGCGCGCTACCCGTCCGGCGCCGCGGCACGTCTGGCACGGCTTCGCGATGGTCTTGCCAGTGCCCCGGCAGTTCGAGCACGGCCGGGCCACGGTGAGGAAGCCCTGCTGATAGCGCAACTGACCGGCGCCTTTGCACTGGCTGCACGTTTCCGCAGTCGTGCCTTCGGCGGCGCCGGAGCCCGCGCAGGTGTCACAGGCTTCCTCACGGGGAATCTGGATGCTGGTCTCGGTGCCGGCGGCCGACTCCTCGAACGAGATCTCCAGGTCGTAGCGGAGATCCGCGCCGCGCTGGGGACCGCCGCGTCGGCGGCGCTGGCCGAAAATGTCGCCGAGCCCGAATACGTCACCCAGGCCCGAGAAGATGTCGGAGAAGTCGGCGAAGATCGTGGGATCGACGCCCGCTCCGGCGCCGCTGCTGCTGACGCCGGCGTGTCCGAAGCGATCGTAGAGCCCGCGCTTCTGCGTGTCGGCGAGCACCGCGTAGGCCTCCGCGGCTTCCTTGAAGGCTTCTTCGGCCTTCTTGTCGCCGGGGTTGCGGTCGGGGTGATGCTTCAGCGCCAGCTTGCGATAGGCGCTCTTGATCTGCTGATCGGTCGCGCCGCGTTCGACGCCGAGTACCTCGTAGAAATCCCGCTTCGTCGCGCTGCTCACCCTTTGGCCACCTTTACCATGGACGGCCGCAGCAGCCGGTCACCCAGCATGTAACCGCGCCGGAACTCCTCGAGAATCTCGCCGTCGCGCCGCCCCTCTGCGGGTTCGTGCGCCACGGCCTGATGGTAGTACGGATCGAACTCGGCGCCGAGCGCCTCAATGGCACGCACGCCGCGCTTGCGCAGCACGTCGCCAAGCTGCCGGTGGATGATCTCCACCCCCTTGCGATACGCCTCGGCCGACTCGCCCACGGCCTCGGCCTTGAGCGCGCGATCGAGATCGTCCATGAGCGGGAGGAGCTCCTCGAGCATGCCGGCGGCCGCGGCGTCCGCGAGCGTCTGGCGCTCGCGCTCCACGCGCTTGCGGTAGTTGTCGAACTCCGCCTGCTTGCGCAGCAGCAGGTCGTAGTATTCGTCGCGCTGGCGCTGGGCTTCCGACGGCTCCGCCGCTGCGGCGGGCGAAGCGGGTTCGTCGGCCCCCGGGTTCGGGTCGTTGATGAATTCGTTGTCCACGGAAAGACCTACGGTGCGTTCGATTGCAGTCTGGTGATGGCTCGCGAGAGACTCTCCACCGCGTTGATCGCGCGGGAGTACCGCATCCGGGTCGGCCCGATCACCCCGATCGTGCCGGTGCTGTGGCCGTCGGAGTAGGTGGAGACGACGAGGCTGAAGTGCTGGAGGTCCGGGGTGGTGTGTTCGGAGCCGATGACGATGGTGATGCCGTCGCTGCTGATGTAGTCGTCGAGCAGCTTCACGAGCCGCGCCTTCTCCTCGATCATCCGCAGCAGCGTGCGGAGCGTCGACAGCGTCAACTCCGGGTCCACACCGCCGACGTCGTCGAGCAGCAGCGACGTGCCCTGGATGAAGACCGTGGGTTCGATGTCGATGTCTTCGAACGTGGTGCTCGCGAGGCGGAGAGCGCGCGCCATGAGCTCGTCGTAGAGCGTCCGCTCCTCGCGCAGCCGCTCGAGGACCGCGCGACGGACGTCGAGGAGCGAGCGCCCCTTGAATTCATGATTGAGGTAGTTCGCGGCCTGCTGGAGCTCGCCGGGGCCGTAGGCTTCGGATGGCGTGACGACCTTGTGCGTGACGTGGCCGCCAGCCGCGAAGACGACCACGAGGAGTTTGCCGCCGTCGAGCGGGTCGAAGTCCAGCCGTTCGAGAGTCGTGAGATCCGCCGCCGGGGCGGTGGCGAACCCGACCTGATGCGAGGCCCGCGCCACTTCCTGCGAGACGTGGGAGAGCATGTCACCGACCGTCCCGGCGCGACGAAGCCGCGCCTCGAACTGGGCCGTCGGGCGCGCCGACGATTTGCGCTCCGCGAGCAGCTGATCCACGTAGATGCGATACCCCTGGTCGGTCG
>JANPJN010000784.1:0-1766 GCA_031425515.1 Acidobacteriota bacterium
ACCGCGGGGAGCTGATGGCGGTTGACGCCGACGGCTTCCGCGACGGCACGAACGACGGGCTGGTGAAGGACGAGAAGGCGGTGCGGGAGACCGACCCCGACGTCATCTGGCGCTACGACATGATGGAAGAGATCGGGGTGATGCAGCACAACATGGCGAATGCCTCGCCGGTCAGCTACGGCGACCTGATCTACGTGAACACCTCGAACGGGCAGGACGAAAGCCACGTCAACGTGCCGTCGCCGAAGGCCCCGTCCATCATCGCGGTGAACAAGAAGACCGGCAAGCTCGCCTGGGAGGACAACTCGGTGGGCGAGAAGATCCTGCACGGCCAGTGGTCCGCCCCGTCGGTGGGCAAGGTGGGCGAGACGATGCAGGTGGCGCTGGGGCAGGGGGACGGATGGGTGCGGGGCTACGAGGCCGTGACGGGGAAGAAGCTGTGGGAGTTCGACCTGAACCCGAAGGACTCCACGTGGCCAAAGACCCGGAACGAAGTCATCAGCACGCCCGTCTATCACGACGGCGTCGTGTACGTCGCCAACGGACAGGATCCGGAACACGGGGAAGGGGTCGGGCACATGTATGCGATCGACCCCACGAAGACCGGGGATATCACCGAGAGCGGACGGCTGTGGCATTACGACAAGATCCGGCGGTCGATCTCGACCGGGTCGCTGTACAACGGCATCCTGTTCTATTCGGACTTCAGCGGGTTCCTGCACGCCGTCGATGCGAAGACCGGGAAGCCGTTCTGGACGCACGACATGTTCGCGGCGATCTGGGGCTCGCCGATGGTGATCGACGGGCGGCTCTATCTCGGCGACGAGGACGGCGACGTCACGATCCTCGCGGCCGACCGGACGCTGAAGGTGCTGCACGAGAACAACATGGGCAGCTCGGTCTACTCGACGCCGGTGCCTGCGAACGGCGCGCTCTACATCGTGAACCGCAATCAGCTGTTCGCCCTCGCCGAGGGAGCCGGCTCGAAATAGACGCACCGGAGGTGGACAAGTGACTGCTGCACGACCCGGGCGCGCGCCCGGCGCACGGGTCTGCGCGCTGGGACTGGCCGTCGCGATCGGGGCGTCGGCGCTCCTGGCTCAGGGCCCTGCCGCCGGCCCCGCTGCTCCACCCTCCACCGCAACACCCGGCGCGGCCCAGCCCGCCTCGTGGCCGCAATTCCGCGGATCGGCCGCGCTGCACGGCACGACGACCGCCACGCTGCCGGCGACGCTCAAGCTGCTCTGGACCTACGACGCGGGCGACGCCATCGACTCCTCCGCCGCGATCGTCAATGACGTCGTCTATGTCGGATCGCAGACCGGCGAGCTCCACGCCGTGAACCTGGCGGACGGCACGGGCCGCTGGAAGTACAAGGCGTCGCCGGACGGGATCGGCGAGTCGTCACCGGCCGTCGCATCGGGGATGGTGTTCATCGGCGACCTCTCCGGCGTGCTCCATGCCGTGGACGCCGCCACGGGCAAGGTTGTGTGGACCTACAAGACTGCCGGCGAGATCAAGTCGTCGCCGGTCGTGTCCGGCGACACGGTGCTCATCGGGTCGTACGATACGCATCTGTATGCCCTGGCGGCACGGACCGGCAAACTGCTCTGGAAGGTGCAGACCGCGGGCTACGTGCACGCAACTCCGGCGATTGCGGGCGGCGTCGCGTACGTCACCGGATGCGACGAGATCCTCCGGGCGATCCGTGTGACTGACGGCCGCGAGATGTTCACCTTCGCGTCAGGTGCCTACACCGGCGCCTC
>JANPJN010000785.1:0-7392 GCA_031425515.1 Acidobacteriota bacterium
CGCCCCTCCAGAGGCGCACTACCGCTGGGCTGACTATCAAACGCTGTGCCACGCCTCGAGAACGCGACGGAGCCAAAAGGCCGGCGAAAGGGGGGCGTCACACGGGACGAGCACGGCTGAGCCGTCAGGTCCAGCCTCGAGGTGCCCAGAATCACGACACCTCGAGTGCTCCACCATGAGCATCGGGCTGGCCCGGGGACGGAAGCGTCAGGGACTTCAGTGTGGCGAGGGTGAACTGATAGAATCGGGGCCATGAGCCCTTGCAGCCCGCCCCAGCCCCCCTCTCCGTCCGGCAACACGAGCGGCCGTACGGTGTTCTGCACCAAGTTCCAGAAGGACATGCCCGGCCTCGACGCTCCGCCGTGGCCCGGAGAACTGGGCCAGCGCATCTACGCGGGTGTCTCGGCTGAAGCGTGGAAGTTGTGGGAAGAGCGGATGAAGATGATCCTCAACGAGTATCGCCTGATGCCCTGGCAGAAGGAGGCGCAGGAGCTCGTCAAGAAGCACATGGAAGACTTCTTCTTCGGCGAGGGCGCCGCGCTTCCGCCCGGCTACGTCCCCCAGCAATCCAAGTAGCGGGACACTCGTCTTTAGCCTAGGTTGTTGACCCTGTTGGGACGCTGCCGGCATCGCCCGCGATAGACCTGACGGTCAGCGGCGTGTCGATGCGAAAGCGCAGTCCGGCATGGGCGTTCTCGAGCGCCCGCACGACCGCATCGCGGCTGCTGCCACGCGCGAAGATGAACCCCAGATAGCTGCCCGCCTCGGGAAGCCTCTCCAACAACTGGTCGGTCTTCGCGGTGATCCGGATGTGTTCGATGCCGGGCACCTGCCCCGCCTGCTCGAGACCGTCCACCCGCTTCAGCACGCCGCGCGCCGGAATCGGAATCATCATCACCCCGGCCGCCTGTGGCTCGCGCACGCAAGCGCTGACGTCCGCCCCTGTCGCATGGCGCAGCAGCACCTCCTCGAGCGAGACCGGATCCCGGGGTGCTCCCCCGTCGAAGCGCAGCACCCTGGCGCACAGGCCTCCGATGGGTCTCGCCGCCGCTTCGAGCATGACGATGCCTCCCGGGCCCACGCGGCACTCGGCGTGGAGGGGCCCGTCGCGCAGCCCCAGCGCACGCGCCGCGCGCTGCACATGATCGATCACAGCCGTCTGCGCGCCTGCGTCCAGCGACGAAGGCGTGACGTAGATTGTTTCCTCGAAGCAGGGCCCATCGAGCGGGTCGGGCTTGTCGAAGATGGCGAAGGCCTGCAGCACCCCGCCCGTCAGCACCCCTTCGACCGCGAACTCCAGCCCCTCGATGAACCCTTCGACGAGCAGCCGATCGTCGAGGCCGGACCGTGCCGCGCGGACATCCGGGCGCGCGAGCAGCCTGCGCACGCGCTCGATTGCCGCAGCGAGTTGCGCGGGCGTATCCGCGCGCATCACACCACGGCTTCCCGACAGCCCGAGCGGTTTCACCACGCAGGGGAACCGCACGCGGGGATCCGCAGAAGCGCCGGGCGGGATCTCGTAGAACCAGGGCACCGGCAATCCCGCGGCGGCGAAGCGCTCGCGCGCCAGCCGCTTGTGCCCGCTGGCCCGAGCGGCGTCGGGGGGATGACCTCGCAGCCCCAGCGCCTCGGCCACCCGGGCGGCGAGGAGGACCGGACGATCGCCCACGGGGATCACGCCGTCGATCGGACGGACGCGCGCGGCCTCCATAATCGCATCGAGCGACGCCTCTTCCTCGTGAAACCGGACGGGGATGGCCGCGTCCCTCCACGGATCATCGAGATGGTGGCAGCGGTCGGTGCCGAATACGAGGTCGATGCCCGCGCGAGCCGCGGCATCGCCGAACGCCCGGAGCTGATATCCGGTCGTCGTCGACAGAATGAGGACTCTCGGCACGGTACGCGCGGTCACATCAGAGCCAACTGCTCTGTGGTGGGTTCCGCTCAACAATACCAGGGCTCGTTGAGATACGGGATCGTGGCGCGCGGGCGGAGGGTCTCGCGCGGACGAGGGGCCGGCGCGACCGAGGCGTGCCGATGCGCCTCGTCCCAGATCCGCCCGAACATCTCGCGCCGCGGGGCGGCGGGCGCCGTGCCGATCATCCTCGTCAACGCCCCGTGAAGGCTATCGACCGCCGGATCCGCGTGCACCCACGGATAGGTCAGCGAGGCCGGGTCGAAGCCCGATGTCACCGACCGGATGTCGGGCAGTTCGAGCATGCGCGATCCCTGCGGGATCAGCAGCCGCACCGAGAACTGGACGGGGGCGACGTTGTCAACGAGGTCGAGGCGATCGATCGTCCGCAGCAACTCCAGATACGACTCGATCGTCGTCCACGGGGTGAAGGGCACGAAGGTCGCCGCGAGCGGGACGGCGGCCTCCCGGCACAACGCCACCACGCGTTCGAAATCCGCGCGCGTGTGGCCTTTCTCGAGGTGCGCGAGGACCCGATCGTCCACGGACTCGACCGCGCTCGTGACGAAGGCGCAGCCGGTATCGTGTAACAGCGCCAGGTGGGCGGCGTGCTGGATCAGGTGTTCGATCTTGATCGTCACGTCATACGTGACGCCGGGGCACTCGCGCGCGAATCGCGTGAGCACCGCCTCGGCATGCCGGATGCCGTTGAAGAAGTCCGGATCACCGAACGTGATGTGCCGCGCGCCCGACGCGATCTGGCCGCGGATGTCCGCAAGGACGACGTCGGCCTGGACGACACGGAAGCGTCCGTCGTAGACCGGGACGATCGGGCAATGCCGGCAGCGATGCTTGCAGCCGCGGCTGGCCTCCGTGTATCCGACCGTGATGGGTCCTGCCGGAGTCTGCAGGCTGGCGTAGCGGTCGAGCGCCGGAAGGCCGGCGCGGTCGGGGACACGGAAGGCCAGGTGCGGAATGGCGTGAGGGCCCGTGGCGGGCGGCGGGGAAGTCGCGCCGGCCGGTCCGCCGGAGGGCGCCGCCGCGGCCTGAGCGATCCGCAGGAGATCTGCCTCGAACTCCCCGGACAGAATGTGGGTCACCCCGTGCTCGCCGAGCAGCGCGCCATTGAGCGGCGCATAGAGCCCGTAGGCGGCCAGCGGCGTGCCGGGGACCATTGCCCGGACGCGATCGATCACCGGGATGGCCAGCCGCGTCGCGGCGTGCATCGGCAGGAAGAAGGCCACGAGCGCGGCGCCGTGGACGGCCGCGGCGTCCAGACGGTCCTGACCGAGGTCCGCGCAGACGACAGCCAGGCCGGCGCTCCTGAGCCACGCCGCCGGCGATGCCAGGCCGAACGGCTGGCGTCCCATGTCGTACGTGGAGATCAGGAGGACGTGCACGTCTTCATTGTACCTGCGCGTTCAGTGGAGCTGCGCGCTTGTCGCAGCCGCGCGCCTCGCCGGCGACACCCGCCAGGGCGACTACGTTATGCTGGTCACCCATGCCGGATTCGTTGCCGCCCGTACCCGCGCTGCCCAATCCGCCATTCGCGGTCCCGCCAGACGACCGCGGCTTCTTCGGCCATCCCCGCGGCCTCTCGACGCTGTTCTTCACAGAGATGTGGGAGCGGTTCAGTTTTTACGGGATGCGCGCGCTCCTTCTCCTGTACATGACCGCGCCCCTTGCTGCCGGCGGCCTGGGCTTCGACACCGCCCAGGGAGGCGCCATCTACGGGCTGTACACCTCGATGGTGTACATGACGACCCTGCCGGGCGGCTGGATCGCCGATCGACTGATTGGACAGCGACGAGCGGTGCTGTACGGCGGGATCCTGATTGCGTGCGGCCACTTCAGCATGGCCGTGCCGTCGCTGGCCACCTTCTATCTCGGCCTCTTCCTGATCGTGCTCGGCACAGGCCTGCTCAAGGGCAACGTCAGCGTGATCGTCGGCCAGCTGTATGCCCCGGACGACGGCCGGCGGGATGCCGGGTTTTCGATCTTCTACATGGGCATCAACATCGGGGCGTTCGTGTCGCCGATCGTGTGCGGCTACCTCGGTCAGCGGGTGGACTGGCACGTGGGATTTGCGGCCGCCGGGATCGGCATGGTACTCGGGCTCATCCAGTACACCCTTGGCGCGCGGTATCTCGGGGACGCGGGCGTGCATCCTGTGCCAGCGGCATCTCCGGACGCGGGTGCCCGGCTGCGCCGGACGGCGACGCGATGGGGCGTGGCGTCGCTGGCGATCGTGCTGGCCTTCGGCGCGGCCGCGCTCGCAGGCGTGCTGCCCGTGACGGCGACGCAACTGAGCGACGCCGCTGGCGTGTTCCTGCTGCTCCTGACGATTGCCTTCTTCGGCTGGCTGTTCCTGGCAAGCGACTGGACGCCGGAGGAGCGGCGTCGGCTCTACGTCATCGCGATCCTCTTCGTCGGATCCGCGCTGTTCTGGGCCGCCTTCGAGCAGGCCGGTTCGACGCTGAACCTGTTCGCCGATCGCGACACCCACAACGTGGTCGCGGGCTACGAGTTCCCGAGCACGTGGTATCAGTCGCTGAACTCGCTGTTCATCTTTGCGCTCGCGCCGGTGTTTGCGTGGCTGTGGGTCAGGCTCGCGGCCAGGCGCCGGGAGCCGGCGAGCCCCGCGAAGTTCGCGATCGGTCTCGTGTTCGTCGGCGCCGGCTTCGCGATCCTGATTCCGGCGGCGGTGCTCTCGGGCCAGGGTGTGCAGGTGAGCCCGATGTGGCTGACGGTGACGTACCTGCTCCACACCATCGGAGAGCTCGTGCTGAGCCCTGTCGGCCTGAGCGCCATGACGAAGCTCGCCCCGGCGCGCATCGCCGGGCTCACGATGGGTGTGTGGTTCCTGGGGATCGCGGTCGGGAACTACATCGGGGGCCGCGTGTCGGCTTTCTACGAGTCGTTTTCGCTGCCGGGCCTGTTCGGCGCCATCGCCGCCTTCTCCATTGCCGCCGGGCTGATCATGTTCGCCCTGGTGCCGTCCATCAGGAGGATGGTCGGACGATCCGGGGGCGCGGCCCCCTCGCACTGACACCGCGGAGCGCTCATGGTCCTCGAGAAATACAAGCAGAAGCGGAATTTCAGCGCCACCCCCGAGCCAGCCGGCGATCTCGATGTCGCGGCCGCACGCGCGAAGGGGTCGGCTCGGGCCAAGGGGCTGTTCTTCTGCGTGCAGAAGCATCTCGCCAGCCATCTGCACTACGACTTGCGGCTCGAGTTCAACGGCGTTCTGTTGTCGTGGGCCGTGCCCAAGGGGCCGTCGCTCGACCCGAAGACCCGCCGCCTGGCGATGCATGTCGAAGATCATCCGTTCGAGTACGGCACCTTCGAAGGCGTCATTCCCGAGGGCTACGGCGCGGGGATCGTGATGCTGTGGGATCAGGGCACGTGGAAGCCGGAGGTCGAAGACATCGCCGCGGCGCTGAAGAAGGGGGACCTCAAGTTCACGCTCGACGGGTTCAAGCTCAAGGGGTCATGGGTGCTCGTGCGCACCGGTGGACGCTGGGGCTCGAAGGCAGGATCGGGCGACGACCGGAGCTGGCTGCTGATCAAGCACCGAGACGACTGGGCGGGCGACGTGGACATTACCGAGTTCGCCCCGATGAGCGTCAAGAGCCAGGGGGACTTCGAGGATATTCTTGCGGCCGATCAACCGGCCATCTGGGAATCCCATCGCCCTGCGAAGGGCGGAGACGCCGGGGCGATGCTGGCGGCGATCATCGAGAAGGTCGCGCAGCGGAAGGCGGGATCAGCGTCCGCAGCGTCGGACAGCGCGCCAAAGACCGCGACGAAGAAGGCGGCTCCGAAGAAGGCGACGGGGCGAACCGGCAGGACGAAGCGAACGGGGACATCATGAACAAAAGCGACTTCATCCTCTTCAGCGGCGGCGCTCCCGGAGCCGAGGCGGAGTTCGGCGCGTGTGCCGAGCGTCACGGCATCGAGGAGGTGAACTTCACGTTCGACGGGCATGTCGAGGCGCGCCGGCGTGGCGTCCGCGTGCTCAATCACGAGGAGCTGCAGGCGGGCGACGTCAGCCTGGAGTACGTGTCGCGGCTGATGAACCGTCGGTACACCGACAGTCCGCTCATCCGGAAGGTGCTGCAGACCCTGTGGTACCAGGTCAACCACGGTCAGGAGATTTACGTCCTGGGCGTGATCCAGGACGACGGGACCGTGCGGGGCGGAACGGGATGGGGAGCGGAGTTCGCGAAGCTGTGCAACAAGCCGCTGTTCGTGTTCGACCAGGAGAAGGACGGCTGGTTCGGCTGGACCGGCGGGGCGTGGAACGCGCTCGGCGCGGCGACGCCAACCATTACGCATCCGCACTTTACCGGGACCGGCACGCGTCGCATCCACGAGAACGGCAAGCGCGCGATCGAGGCCCTGTTCACCGCCTCCTTCGAGGGGGCGGCGGTCAGGATCGCTCCTCGAGGGTGACCCAGCGCGCGAGGGCGGCCTCGAGCTCGCCCGGGATCGCCTCCAGTCGATCGAGCACCTCCCGGATCCGCCCGGCGCCCATCCGATAGAAGTCGGCCCCGGCGGCCTCCGACTGCAGGCGGCTCTGCTCAGCCTCGAGCGCCTCTATTCGGGCCGGCAACAACCCGTACTCCCGCTTCTCCTGGAAGGACAGCTTCTTCTTCGGCGCGCTGACCGATACGGCCGATCCTCCCGCGTCGGCGGACGCCCGGGGCGCCGCAGCCCCCACCGGCTGCGCCGTCGGCGCCCGGACGGGCATCCTCATCGCCGCCTCGCGGTCGGTGGCGGACTGTCGGAGGTAGTCCTCGTACCCCCCCACGTACTCCGTGACGCCCCCCTGGCCGTCGAAGGCCAGCGTGCTCGTCACGATGTTGTCGAGGAACGTGCGGTCGTGGCTCACGAGCAGCACCGTCCCGTCGAACCCGCCAATCAGCTCCTCGAGCAGTTCCAGCGTTTCGATGTCGAGGTCGTTGGTCGGCTCGTCGAGCACGAGCACATTCGCCGGGCTCGCAAACAACCTCGCGAGCAGCAGCCGATTGCGCTCACCCCCCGACAGCAGTTTGACGGGGGACTGCGCCCGCTCGCGCGGGAAGAGAAAGTCGGCCAGATAGCCGATCACATGACGCGATTCGCCATTGGCGACGACCGTGTCGTTGCCGTTGTTGACCGTGTCGGCCACGGTCCGCTCCGGATCGAGCTGCTCGCGCTGCTGGTCGTAGTAGGCGATCTGCAGCCGTGTGCCCTGGCGCACCTCGCCCGAGTCGGGGGCCATCTCTCCCACGAGCATCCGCAGCAGGGTGGTCTTCCCCGATCCGTTCGGACCGATCAGACCGACGCGGTCCCCGCGAAGGATCCGCTGCGAGTAGTTGCGGATGACGGTCGCGCCGCCGAGCGCCTTGCTGACGCGATCGGCGTGGAACACCAGCCGTCCGGACGCGTCCGTCGCATCGACGTTCATCCGCACGTTGCCGGCCTGCGCGCGG
>JANPJN010000786.1:0-5104 GCA_031425515.1 Acidobacteriota bacterium
CTCCGTGGGCAGCGGCCGGCGCGGGCCGATCACCGAAGCGCTGCAGACCGCGTTCTTCGACGTGATCCACGGCCGCACGCCCGATCGCCACGGCTGGCTGACGTACGTCTACCCGGGCGAACCCCTGCAGCCCGCCGGCGCAGGCGCCGGCAAACCGGCCACCGCCCGTCGAACCCCGTAGACGCGCGCACAACCATGAATCTTGTAGAACCGTGCAGAACCGCGAACCTCGCAGAACCCGGTGGAACCCCCGTAGAACCTGGTAGAACCTCGAAGGCTCGATGACCATCAACGACCTCCTGTACAAGGCCGTCGAGAGCGGCGCCTCGGATCTGCACCTGAAGGTGGGCAGCTTCCCCATGATGCGGGTCAGCGGCTCTCTGGTCGTCGCGTCCGAAGAGAAGCGGCTGGATCGCGCCGACACGGAATCGATGGCGCAGACGCTCTTCAGCGACGAGCAGCGCGACAAGTTCCGCCGTGTGCAGGAAGTGGACCTCGCGTACAGCATTCCGGGTCTGGGGCGCTTCCGCGTCAACGTGTTCCAGCAGCGCGGCACCGTGGGGCTCGTCCTGCGCGTGATTCCGATGCGGATCAAAACGATCGACGAGCTCGGGTTGCCCCCTGTGCTCAAGCGGATCGCCACCGAGGAACGCGGCCTCGTGCTCGTGACCGGTACGACCGGCAGCGGCAAGAGCACCACCCTCGCGGCGATGATCGACTACATCAATACGACGCGAGCCGCACACATCATGACGGTCGAGGACCCGATCGAGTACCTCCATCGGGATCACCACTCGATTGTGAATCAGCGCGAGGTGTCGGTCGATACGCAGTCGTTCTCGCAGGCGCTGCGCAGCGCGCTGCGTCAGGACCCCGACGTCATCCTGGTCGGCGAAATGCGCGACCACGAGACCGTCGAGACCGCCCTGCTCGCGGCCGAGACCGGCCATCTCGTCTTCTCGACGCTCCACACCCTGGACGCGACGGAGACGATCAACCGCATCATCGCGGTCTTTCCCCCGCATCAGCAGCGCCAGGTCCGCATCCAGCTCGCCAGCGTCCTGAAGGGCGCGATCGCGCAGCGGCTGCTGCCAAGAGCTGACGGCGCCGGGCGGGTGCCCGCGGTCGAGGTGATGATCGCCACCGGCTTCATCCGCGACTGCATCGTGGACAAGGACCGCACCAGCCAGATCCACGGGGCGATCGCAGCCGGCACCTCGCAATACGGCATGCAGACGTTCGACCAGTCGATCTTCGCGCTCTATCAGCAGGGCTTCGTCACGCTCGAGGAATCCCTGCGGTGGGCGACGAACGTGGACGAGTTCAAGCTCAAGGTGCAGGGCATCTCGACCACCTCCGACCTTGCCCTCGATCAGATGGCCAAAGCGCCGGGCAAGCCCGCGAGTCCGGAGATCACGCGCTTCGGGGCCTGAGCGCCCGTGCCTCCCTCCGCCTACATCGACGGCCTCCGCCTGCTCGGCCGTCGTGAGCTCTCCGTGGCCCAGCTGCGCGGCCGACTGCTCGATCGCGAACACGCCGCGGCCGATGTTGACGCCGCCATCGCCCAGCTCCTCGACACGCGCGCCCTGGACGACGGGCGGGTGGCGCGGGCGTTCGCGAGAACCGCGGCCAATGTGAAGGGGCGCGGACGGCTCCGCGTCATGCGCGAACTGCACGCGATGGGCATCGCGAAGGAGGTCGCGGGGGAAGCGCTCGCGGAGGTATTCGGCGACCTGGACGAGCGCGCACTCATCGCGCGGGCGCTCAAGAAGAAGTTGCACGGACGGCCCCGTACGTTCGACATGGCCGAGAATGCCCGCCTGTTCCAGTACCTGATGCGGCAGGGGTTCAGCCCCGCGGCGATCAGCGCGGCGCTGCGAAAGGGCGCGCGGACCGACGATTTCTAGCGACGCGCCGACCCGCGACCCCGCCGCCGCTCACCAGTACTTCCAGTCGCCCGTGGACACGACATAGATCCCCAGCGCGGCGTTGGTGACGGCGTGTGCGAGGACGACGGGGAAGAGGCTGCGGGTGTGGCGCAGCAGCCAGGCGTAGGCCGCGCTGGCGAGGATGGCCACCAGCCATTCCGGGTGGCTCGCCGCCGACAGCGCCGCAACAATCACAAACGCGGTCGCGGAAAAGGTGCCCATCGGGATCTCGCGGAAACGCGGGCTGGTGAAGTAGCGCAGGAGGAACGACCGCATGAAGAGCTCCTCCATCACCGGCACCATCACCACGAGGCCGTAGAAACGAACCGCCAGGAACACGGGCGCGGCCCAGGCGGGCGAGGCGAGCTTCTCGAACGGATCGTACCCGACGCGCGACCCGAGATGCGGGTACGGCACCCATGTATCGATCGCGACCCACGCGACGAACACCGCGAGGCCGGTGACGATCGCAAGCGGAGCGGCACGCCCCGTGGGAATGATGTCCCGGCGCGCGGCCCCCGCGAGCACCAGGGCCGCCGTGACGCTGCACACTTTGACGACGTAGACGAGCGGATAGTACGCCTGAGGCACCCATCCTTCGACCGTCGTCAGCGCGCCGAACAGCGCGAAGGGGCCGCCGTAGGCCCACCACGCGGCGGCTTCTGATCCGGGCTCCTCCTCCGCGGCCGTCGCATCGATACGTCCCGTCATGGCGCCAGACACCTTACAATATCCGGATGCTTGCACGCGAGATCCGTTCGACCTTCCTCGAGTACTTCCAGCGGAACGGCCACACCATCGTCTCCAGCGCCTCGCTCGTGCCGCATGAAGACCCGACGCTGCTCTTCACCAATGCCGGGATGAACCAGTTCAAGGACGCCTTTCTCGGCAGGGAGACGCGGGCCTATACCCGGGCGACGACCTCGCAGAAGTGCATGCGGGTGAGCGGCAAGCACAACGACCTCGACAACGTCGGTCCATCGCTGCGCCATCACACGTTCTTCGAGATGCTCGGCAACTTCTCCTTCGGCGACTACTTCAAGCAGGAGGCGGTTCCGTTCGCCTGGGATCTGCTGACCGGGATCTGGAAGCTACCCGCCGACAGGCTCTATCCGACGATCTTCAAGGGCGAGAGCGGCATCCCGCGAGACGACGAGGCGCACGCGATCTGGACGAAGCTCGTGCCCGCCGGCCGCATTACGGAGCTGGGGCTCGCCGAGAACTTCTGGTCCATGGGCGACACCGGGCCGTGCGGGCGATGCTCCGAGATTCATTATTTCCGGGGGGCGCATCTCCCCTGCGACGAAGAGCGGCAGGGGCGGGCGTGCCGCGGCGTGGACTGCAACTGCGACCGGTTCGTCGAGATCTGGAACAACGTGTTCATGGAATTCGACCGGCAGCCTGACGGCGCGCTGCACCCGCTGCCAGCCCCGTCCATCGATACGGGTATGGGGCTCGAGCGCATCGCGGCGGTCATTCAGGGCACGCTCTCGAACTACGACACCGATCTGTTCACGCCCATTCTCGCGGCCATCGGCGAGCGGGCGGGTGTCGCGTACCGTGCGACGGCGAGCGAGCCGGCGGACGTTTCGATGCGCGTCATTGCCGACCACCTGCGCGCCATGACGTTCCTCATCGCCGACGGCGTCGTCCCCTCGAACGAATGGCGCGGCTACGTGCTCCGGAAGATCATGCGACGGGCGATGCGCCATGGGAAGAAGCTCGGGTTCCGGGAGCCGGTGCTTCACGACCTCCTGCACGTCGTCGTCGCCGAGATGGGGGGCGCCTATCCCGAGCTGCCGGCCAGCCGCGAGGCGATCGTCCGCGTCGTGCGCAGCGAGGAGGAGCGCTTCGACGCGGTGCTGACGGCGGGGCTTCCCCGCCTGGAAGACGCGCTCGATCGGGCAGCGGCGGCCGGCGGAGCGCTGCCGGGCGAGGAGGCGTTCCGGCTGTACGATTCGCTCGGTGTGCCGGTGGACTTCATGGAGGATCTCGCCGGGCAGCGGGGGATCGCGTTCGACCGCGAGGGCTACGAGCGCGCCATGGAGGGCCAGCGGGTCAAGGCGCGCGCGGGCAGCAGCTTCGGGAAGGAGGCGGGTAAGGCGCTCACGCTGGCGATGCCCGCTGAAACGGAGCGCGCGCTGGAGGCGGCCGGGGACGTGTTCGACGGGTACGACCGCACGACAGTCAGCGGCGTGCCGATTCTCGCGCTCTTCGACACCAGCGGCCGATCGGTGGGGGAACTTCCAGCGGGAGCGTCGGGCTACGTCGCCCTGCCCCGGACGCCGTTCTATCTCGAAGCCGGCGGGCAGGTGTCCGATAGCGGGCGCCTGACTGGCGAGGCGGGCACACACGCCAGCGTCCAGCGCGTCGTCCGGCCCGCGCAGAACCGCCCGCGCCTGCACCTGGTGCAGGTCGAACGGGGATCGCTTGCGGCCGGGCAGGTGGTGTCCGCGGAAGTCGGAGCAGAGCCGCGGGATGCCACGCGGCGAAATCACACCGCCACGCACCTGCTGCACGCCGCGCTGCGGCGCGTGCTCGGCGGGCATGTGAAGCAGGCGGGATCGCTCGTCTCGCCCGATCGCCTGCGCTTCGACTTCGTGCACTTCTCGGCGATTCCGCGCACGGATCTGGAGACGATCGAGCGGCTGGTGAACGAGCAGATCCAGCGGAACACGACGGTGGACACGCAGATTCGGTCTACGGAGGAGGCGATCGCCGGCGGTGCGACGGCGCTCTTCGGCGAGAAGTATGGAGACCGCGTGCGGGTGGTGTCGATCGCCTACATCAGCTCGGAACTGTGCGGAGGAACCCACGTCCGCGCCACCGGAGACATCGGGTTTTTCACCATCACCGAAGAGAGCGGCGTGGCCGCGGGGGTGCGCCGCATCGAGGCGTTGACGGGGGCCGGGGCCGTCGCGCGGGCGCAGCAGGACCGCATCGCGCTGGCGCAGGTGGTCCAGGCGCTGGGGACGACTGGCGGGCATGTCGTGGAAGCGATCGAGAAGCTTCAGAGCGATGCGCGGCGGCTCGGTCGTGAAGTCGATCAACTGAAATTGAAGGCCGCGCTCGGCGGCGGAGGCGGCGCCGCGGACGACGGGGACGCGCCGATCGATGTGGACGGCGTGACGCTCGTCACCAAGCGCGTGAGTGGTCTCGAGAAGGGGGCGCTGCGG
>JANPJN010000787.1:0-2048 GCA_031425515.1 Acidobacteriota bacterium
GCCGGGCGGCGTGTGGCAGTCGTTGCACACCGCAGCGGCACGATGCGAGCTCTTCATCCACGCGCGGTAGTGATTCTCCATCACGTGGCAGTTCGCGCATGCGGCCGGGTCGTTGGTCAGATAGGAGTAGCCCTTCGCATAGATGAACGAATATCCCCCGACCGCAGTCAGCATTCCGATGAGACAGGCGACGACAATCGGCAGCTTGTGCATGGCAGCGATCGCGGTCCTACAACTTTCGGGCGGTCACCTTGAGGATGGGCCCCTCGAGACTCATCATCTCCGCGCGGAACAGGACATTTCCTGACGGTTCGACTTTTTCCCCCGACTGTCCAACCGCAGTCGGCGCCTGAATGAACGTCAGGTACGCAGGCGTACCGCCGTACTTCGGGGCCATGCGGCGGATCAAGACATACGGCGCGCCCGCCACCCCACGGTTCCACTCGGTGGGGATCATGTACTCCAGATAGTAGTCCCAGCTGTCGTCGCCGCGGCGAAAGGCCAGCTTGATCCCGAGATTCGCCCTGGCGCCCGGGCGGCTGATCGGCGCGAGCGGCAGCGTGATGCCTTCAGGCTGAGTCATCCAGTCGCCCGCGTCCACGAAGACGCGACGCTTGTACATCCACCCGGTCTTCATCAGATGCGGCAGACAGACGGCGGGGCCGAAGTTGCGGTTCCATGTCGGGTGCGGGAACGCGCCGATCTGACTCATGATGCAGCTCGGATCCCGATAGTCGGTGACCAGGTCAGCGTCGACGTCGTGGGCCATCCCGAACACATGGCCCATCTCGTGTGCCGTGACATTGCCGTTGTACGGAGGGGTCAGGCCCACGATCGTGCCGTCGCTGCTCCCGTCTATCCAGAACTGGAAGAAACCTGGCGTCTCCCACGTCGTCCCGTCCGGCACGCCGTCCTTGGACCACCTCTCGGTGTACACGACGATGGGCCCGAGGAGGCCGTCCAGAGCGTTTTCTCCTTCCTCACGCTTCAGCGCGTTCACGGCAAACGTGGCCAACCCCCTGCGACCGGGTCCCGGCGGCATGGAATTCGGCGCACCGCCGGCTTCGCTTCTGGTGATCTCGACCTCCACCCACCCGAAGACCCGGCTGCCGCTGATGTCGATGGCCCCAAGCGAGACGTCGCGCCAGTATTCGACGAGCCCGCCCGACCCTGACGTAAACGCTTCTCGAAAGAATGTCTCGGTATCCCGTTCCAGCTCGCTGAGCTCCGGTGGTGACCCCTTGAAGCGGCAGAGAATGACCGCCCACGGTTTCCGTTCGGACACTCGCGCGTACATCGCTCCGATGAGGGCTCTCGTGGAGCCCCCGGGCGTGGGCCGGAAGGTGCCGTGGAGTCCCCGGAGGCTGACGGCGCCGCTCGGCGGTACCGCACCGGCCTCCCGCTGACGTTCGACGGCCTGTCGCAGCGTGGCCATGGGAACTCCTACTGCAGGGCGATGAGAATGGGGATGAGCGCCTGGCCGCTCGCGAGCGGGCGGAGCGCCTTGCCAATCACTGCGCCGAAGGCGAGCAGCGGGTCGCCCGCCTTCATCGCGTGGCCGGGCGTGGCCGATGTCGTCAGCAGGTCGCCGATCTCGATGGGTGCGTACTGCGCGTCGACCTTGCAGTAGACCTTGCCGAGCAGCGCGACCGGCTGTCGCAGGTGGAGCGACGGCCGAGTGTCGAGCACGAGCCCCGGCCGATATTCGCCCGCGCCCGAGATCACGCCGGCCACGCGCTTGTCGTGCGGACGATCGCTCTCCCGCAGCCCGCCGGCGTCGCTCAGGACCATCACGGTGCCGGGCTCCATGACCGTGCCCTGCTCCATGTCGAAATCCTCGGCGCAGTCGGCGTTGGCGAGACGGATGTCGCCGGTGACCTCGACATCGCCTTCGAAGAGCGCGGCGAGGCGGCCGCCCTTGCCGTGCACGCCGATGCCGCTCTTGCTCGTGCCGAGCACGCCGGTGCCGGCCCCGTCCGTCTGTCCCCAGACACCGGTGCCTGTCGCGCTGATGCCGACCACGCCCTCCGAGGCCGTGGCCCAGCCTT
>JANPJN010000788.1:0-4082 GCA_031425515.1 Acidobacteriota bacterium
GCTCGCGAACATGGCCGCGATGTACGCCGTGTTCCACGGCCCGCGCGGGCTGAAGGCGATCGCGACGCGGATCCATTCCACCGCCCGCGTGCTCGACCAGGCACTGACGTCGCTCGGGCTGCAGCAGACCAATCAGGCCTATTTCGACACGCTGCGCGTCACGGGCATCGACCCGATGGCGGTCCGGCGCGCGGCGGAAGCCCGGGGGATAAACTTCCGGTACTCCCCCGACGGCGCAATCGGCATCTCGGTGGACGAAACGACCACGGGCGAAGACGCCTCCGACATCGTGTCGGTCTTCACCCAGGCGGCCGCCGGGGCGCCCGTGCGCGCAGAGGACGCGCCTGCCGGTGGCAGTGTCGCGGGCGCCGGTTCGATGGCCCGTGTCGAAGGGGCGGTGCCGGCGGCGCTCTCGCGCACGAGTGCCTACCTCACGCATCCGGTCTTCAACTCGCATCACTCCGAGATGAAGATGATGCGGTACATCCGCGGGCTCGAGCGGCGCGACGTCGGGCTCGACACGTCGATGATTCCACTCGGCTCCTGCACCATGAAGCTGAACGCGGCATCGGAGATGCTGCCGGTGACGTGGCCGGCCTTCTCGCGCATGCACCCGTTCGTCCCGGCCGATCAGGCGGCCGGCTACCGGCAGATTTTCACCGAGCTCGAACAGGCGCTCTGCCAGATCACGGGCTTCGCGGCCGTGTCCCTGCAGCCGAACTCCGGCGCGCAGGGAGAGTTCGCGGGGCTGATGACGATCCGCGCCTACCACCGCGCGCGTGGCGAGGACGGCCGCAACGTCGTGCTCATCCCGTCGAGCGCCCACGGCACCAACCCCGCCAGCGCCTCCATGGCGGGCATGAAGGTCGTGGTCATCAACTGCGACAGCGACGGCTACATCGTCCTCGACGACCTCCGCGCGAAGGCTGCGCTGCATCGGGCGGCGCTGGCGGCCGTCATGGTGACGTACCCGTCCACGTATGGCGTCTTCGAGGAGGCCATCAAGGACATCTGCGCCATCGTGCACGAACACGGCGGCCAGGTGTACATGGACGGCGCGAACATGAACGCCCAGGTGGGCCTCACCAGCCCCGCGGCCATCGGGGCGGACGTCTGCCATCTGAACCTGCACAAGACGTTCGCGATCCCGCATGGAGGAGGAGGGCCCGGCATGGGGCCGATCGCCGTCGCGGCGCATCTCGCGCCGTACCTGCCGTCCCATCCGGTCGTGTCCGTCGGAGGCGCGCAGGGGATTCCCGCCATCTCGGCGGCGCCGTGGGGGAGCGCCAGCATCCTGCTCATCTCGTACGGCTACATTCGCATGCTGGGCGCGCAGGGGGTGACTGACGCCACGCGCTACGCCATCCTCAACGCCAACTACCTCAAGGCGCGGCTCCAGGCGCACTACGACGTGCTCTATGCGAACCACAACGGGCGCGTTGCGCACGAGATGATTTTCGACCTGCGGCCGTTCAAGCACGGCGCCGGCGCCTCGATCGACGAGCAGGACGTCGCGAAGCGGCTGATGGACTACGGCTTCCACGCCCCCACGGTGTCGTTTCCGGTGCCGGGGACGATGATGATCGAGCCGACGGAGAGTGAGTCCCAGGACGAGCTCGATCGGTTCTGCGATGCGCTGATTGCGATCCGGAAGGAGATCGACGCCGTGGTGAGCGGACGGGTGGATCCGAAGGACAACGTCCTCAAGAACGCGCCCCACACGGCGGAGGAGCTGACGGCGACGGCGTGGACGCATCCGTACACGCGTGAGGAAGCGGCGTACCCGCTGCCGTTCGTGCGCGCGAACAAGTTCTGGCCGTCCGTCGGGCGCATCGACAACCCCTACGGCGACCGCAACCTGATCTGCGCCTGTCCGCCGATCGAGGAGTACGTCGAAGCGGGCGTCACCGGCTAGTCCATCCATGCAGCATTTCCCCATCGCGGCGATTACCGACGAGTTCTCGACCGACGATCTCGATGTGGCGCTCGACGCCATGGCGGAGATCGGCATGACGGGGGCCGAGCTTCGCGTAATTGGCGGCCGGAACATCCTGGATCTGTCTGATGCCGAGGTGGTGGACGCGCGGGGGCGCGTCGAAGCGCGCGGCATGCGGGTCGTCGGCATCGCGTCGCCGCTGCTCAAGTGCGTGCTGCCGGATGGCCCTGCCATCGACCAGCGGTTTCAGCAGGACGTGTTCGGCTCCGCCTACACGTTCGAGGACCAGCCGCGCCTGACGCGGCGTGCGTTCGAGGTCGCCGGGCTGGCGGGCGCGGATCTCATCCGCGTCTTTTCCTACTGGCGCACGGTGGATCCGTCGCGTGTCGCGCCGCGCGTCGCCGAAGCGCTCACCGACCTCGCCGACCAGGCGCTGGACCACCACGTCACGATCGGCCTCGAGAACGAGCATGCGTGCAACGTGGGCACCGGCGCCGAGGCGGCACGGATGCTGGCGGCGGTGGATCATCCGGCACTGAAGCTGATCTGGGATCCGGCCAACGCGTTCGTGCTGGGTGAGACGCCGTACCCGGCCGGCTATGCGGATTTGCCGGTCGGCCGCCTGGCCCATGTCCACGCGAAGGACTGCGTCATGTCGGGGCTCACGCCCGTGTGGGGCCCGCTGGGCGAGATGGCGATCGACTGGCGGGGGCAGATGGCCGCGCTCGTGCGGGACGGTTATACCGGCGCCATCAGCCTCGAGACCCACTGGCGTGGCGCGGACGGCAATCGCCTCCAGGCCAGCCTGATCTGCGGGCGCACCCTGCGGGAGCTGGTCACGGCATAGGCCACCCGGCCTGCTCCAGTCCAGTGTAGAATCCGGCGTCATGCATCCCACCGTCGCCAACGCCCCCACCACCGATCGCGGCCTCTTCGACGGAGTAACCCGCTACCACTGGCTCGTGGTAATCATCGCCTCGTGCGGCTGGCTGTTCGACTGCATGGATCAGCGGCTGTTCATCCTGGCGCGGGAGTCGGCGCTCAAGGAACTGCTGGCGGACGACGCGGCTGCGCTGGCGTCCATCAAGACGCACATCGGCTATGCCACGACGTCGATGATTCTCGGATGGGCGACCGGCGGGATCATCTTCGGCATGATGAGCGACCGCATCGGCCGGGTGAAGACGATGGTCGTGACCCTGTTGATCTATTCGGGGTTCACCGGGCTGTCGGGGCTGGCGACGAGCTGGGTGGATTTCACGTTTTACCGCTTCCTCGTCGGGCTTGGCGTCGGGGGCATGTTCGGAGCGGCAACGACGCTCGTGGCCGAGAGCGTGCCGGGGAAGTTCCGCGCGCTGGCGCTCGGATCGCTGCAGGCGCTCTCGGCAATGGGCAACATCATGGGCTCGCTCATCAGCCTCTGGATTCCCCCGGGGGCCCAGGGCTACGCGGCGGGATACTCGGGATGGCGGGTGCTGTTCTTCGTCGGCATCCTGCCGGCCCTGATGGTCGTGCCGACGATCTTCGTCCTGAAGGAACCGGATTCGTGGCTGAAGGCGAAAGCGGATGCCGCAGCCGGCGGACCGCGCAAAGGCACCATCGGATCGCCCGTCGAGCTGTTCCGGCATCCCCGCTGGCGGAAGAACACGCTGGTGGGTCTCTTCCTCGGCGTGTCCGGGATGATCGGCCTCTGGGGCATCGGCTTCTTCTCGCCCGAGCTGATCTCGACCGCGCTGCAGGGGGAACCTCAGTCGGTGATCGACCGCGTGCGCAGTCTGGGCACGGCCATGCAGGACGTCGGCGCGTTCTTCGGGATGGTCATCTTCACGCTGGTCGCCTCGTTCGTGAGCCGGCGGCTCGCGTTCCTCGGGGCGCTGCTCCTCAGCATGGTAGTGACGATGTTCGTCTTCAGGTCGCTCAACAGCGCGAGTGACGCCTACTGGATGCTGCCGATGATGGGCTTCGCGCAGTTGTCCGTGTTCGCCGGGTATTCGATCTATTTCCCCGAGCTCTTTCCCACGCGGCTGCGCGGGACCGGTGTCGGCTTCTGTTACAACACCGTGCGCTACCTCGCGGCGCCGGCGCCGATTCTGTTCGGCTATCTCGCCACGCTCATGAGCTTCCGCACCGCCGCGGTTTTCATGTC
>JANPJN010000789.1:0-1951 GCA_031425515.1 Acidobacteriota bacterium
TTGTGGAGACTGGCAGATCCGTCTGGTTCAGCTCGAGTTGCTCGAGCTTCAGCCACGGCGGCCCAACGGACCGGCGGTCAGCCGCGAGCCGCGCGCACCCGACTCGTCGATTTGGCGCCGCCCTTCGCGCGGCTCGTCGGCGGCAACGCCTTTTCAGGCTGCGCCCTGCTCACGAGCGGATACTTTTCAGGATGCTCGATCGATTCAACCGCCAGATCGATGTCGAGATCGGGCCAGTATAGGTGGTGCGGGCTCGGTAGCTGCACGTTCGTGATCGCTCCGACCGCCGCATCGCGAAACCAGGGGAACTGCGCAAACGGAACGAATAACTCACGGTCGGCCACGAAGACCCAGAACCCGTGCACCGAGACGTTTGTCACCTCAACCGGGGAAGTGCTTTGACCAGGCGCTGCGGAATTCATCGGCGTGCTCCTTGACCAGGCTCAACGCCTCGGCGAGGTGCCGGGGCTTGAGTCCGTAGTTCCCTTCGATCTCGACCAGAGGTTCAAGCCAGAACTTCGCCTCACCCTCAACGTGCTGCACATGGATGTGCGGCCGCGGCTCTTCGCGCGAGAAGAAGTAGAAGCGATAGCCCCGAATCCGGAGGACGGTCGGACTCACTTGACCAGCATAGCGCGCCGGGTATTCCGGGGTCGACACCGACAGCCTGATGCTTCGCGCTCACCTGCGATCCGCGCCAACGATGCTCGACCGAGCGTGCCGCCCATGATACCCCCCACGCATCGGCGCCTGTTGTAAGCGGGGAATCGCGCAGAACGCCGCACGGGTATGTACAGCTGAAGGACCTGAGGTTACTCGTCGGCTTCATCCCGGCGCCTCGCCCACCGCCATCCGCCGGATACCGACGATACGCTACAATTCGCGCGTGCCTGCCGAAGCGTTTTCAGACGACGAGCGAGCGCGGCTTGCGCCGTACTTCACGAATCTCGACGGGCATGTGTTCGCCCTGACCAACCTCCCCGAGACGGTAAAGGGAGCGCTCTTCGCCAGGTACTCCCGCTCGGCGAAATCCCTCCGTCGCCTGTTCCTGGACGAGTTCGCCGACAAGATGAGCGCGCCGGCCGGCCCGTCGAGCGACGTCGGCTCAAGTGCCGCGGTCGCACGCGCCGACAAGCTCTACGCGCGCGTGTTCAACGAGTACGGCGATGACTCCGTGGCGCAGCTCGGCGGCGCCCACATCGCCTGCGAGTACGTCTCCAACATCCTCACGAAGATCATCGAGTGGGGGCGCCTGATGGCGTATCTCGAGCAGTCCACGCGGTATGTGCCCTACACTGACCGGCTGCACGGCCGGTGGCGCTATCACGTGCCCGCCGAGCTCGAGGAGGGGGCGCTCCGCGACCGCTACGTCGGCGTGATGGACGATGCGTTCGAACGGTACGCGGCGGGGATCCCGGCGATGCAGGCGCACTTCGAGCGGCGCTACCCGAAGGCTCCGGGCGACTCGGACGCGGTCTATCGCTCCGCCATACGCGCCAAGGCACTCGACACACTGCGCGGGATGCTGCCGGCCGCGACACGGTCCAACGTCGGCATCTACGGCACGGGCCAGGCCTTCGAATCGCTGCTCCTCCGGATGCGCGCGAGCCCGCTCGCGGAAGCCCGCGCGTACGCGGACGAGATGCTGATCGAGCTGCGCAAGGTCATTCCCTCGTTCCTGACCCGCGTGGATCAACCCGACCGCGGCGGACGCTGGACGGAGTACCTCGCTGCCACGCGGCAGGCGCTCACCGACGCGGCCGCGGCCCTGACCGCCGCGCCGGAACCGCGCGCGGAAGTCACACTGGCGGATTTCGATCCCGACGGCGAAGTGAAGCTCGTTGCCGCGGCGCTCTACGCGGCCACCGACCTGCCCGACGACCAGCTGCTCGCCGCCGCCCGGCGGATGCCCCAGGACGAACGCCTCCGCATCCTGCGCGCCTGCGCTGGC
>JANPJN010000790.1:0-7791 GCA_031425515.1 Acidobacteriota bacterium
GCGCAATCTCGTCCTGCACGAACGCCGTCACGAGCGCCGCCTCGTCGTCGGCCGGCGTGAACGCCAGTCCGGGGCGGCCGCGGAATTCGTCGCCCATGCGCCGGTATCCTGCCCCGGCCACGATGGCGTGACGGGATCCGACAGACGCCTGGTACTGACCGTCCACATCGAACACATGCCGCCGGTAGTCACCGATGGTTTCGTTCCTGCGATCGACCTCGACGAAGGACTGGACCTGCAGCGAGCCGCCGTCCGGCCGCGTGTGCACCCATCGCCCCAGCACGCGCGCCCCATGGGCGTCGGAGGACTGTCGCGACATGGGCTCGCCGGCCTGCGTGGCCGGATTGAGGTTGAACCAGAGGCCGTGCGTCTGGTCGGCGCTGACGTCCCCTTCGACCATGAACGACCCGGGCCGGGCCGTCCAGTCAGCGCGAAAACCTGTCGTCAGGCTGTGCGAGGGATCCCCGGCCGCGGTCCCCGAGGCGAGCACCGAATCGTTTCTCTGCCCCCACTGGCCGAACACGCGGTAGTGCGCGCCGCCACGCGTGCCGCCGTAGCGGACGGCTCCCCCGGTGCCGTCACGACCCGCGCCGATCTGCGCCAGACCGCCCTGTGTGTCGGCGGCGTTCCTGGTGACGATGTTGATCACACCGTTGACGGCGTTGGCGCCCCAGAGGGCTGCGCCCGACCCGCGGATGACCTCGATGCGCTCGATGTCGTCCAGCAGCAGGTGGAGCCCTTCCCAGATGACCCCCGAAAAGATGCGCGTGTACACGGTGCGGCCATCCACCAGCACCAGCAGTTTGTTCGCGAAAAGGGCATTGGAGCCGCGGGCCGACACGGCCCACTTGCTGGCGTTGATCTGGGCGACATCGACGCCGGGAGCCATGCGAAGTAGATCGGGCAGGGTCGTCATGCCCGAACGGCGGATGTCCTCGCGGGTGATGACGAAGACCGCGGCCGCCACATCCTCGGTCCGCTGCTCTTTGCGCGAGGCCGAGGTGACGGGAATACTCATGAGCTCTTCGATCGTCAGCGCGTTGAGCGGAGGGGCCTGGGCGAAGCTCAGCCCAGGAATTCCGGCGAGGCCCAGGAGGACACTGGCGAGCAGGCGCTGGAGACGACTCATGGAATCACCCTTCTCTCCGGCCTCGCGCCTGCGGCGGGCCGGGTCTCCAGCGTCCGCACACTGCGCCGCTCTGGGACTATTGGCCCGTCCCGAAGCAATTCAGCAGCCACCGGAAGCACCCTGTTCTGGCCTCACCGGGCCCGAAAAGTGTGCTGGATGGGCGCGCAGGGCGTGCGCCTGTGACGCACATGGCACGCGTGCCGGGAATGGCGGGAACAGGCAGATCCGGACAACGACGTGGCCCTCGCGATCCGGATCCCGTCGGTCTACCCACGCAGGATGTCGGTCCAGCCCTTGCGGTACTCGGGACGTTTGATGAAGCGGTCCGCCTCAGGAGCGTTCCGCGCGCGGAGGTTCTGGTAGTCCCACTCGATCTTCTTGCCGGTCCGGTACGCGACGTTCCCGAGATGATTCGCCTCGGTGGTCCATCCCGCATACTGGAAGTTCGACCCTGGCACCGGCCCGTTCCCTTTTGCGTAGTTCACCCACTCGATCCAGTGACCGGGCGAACGGGGCAGCGTCTCGGGCGGCGTCTGAAAATCCTTGAACGTCTCTTCGGGCAGCAGCTTTCCGCTGCCGAGCAGCATTCCCTGCTCGCCGATGAACAGTTGCGATCGGCCGCCCCAGGCCGGGATCCATCCCGGCGGCTTGCTGTCCCCCTGGTGCCAGACCAGCTTCACGGCCGGCGCACCCGCAGACGAAGCCGGGAACTCGTACGTCACCCGCATCGTCGCCGGCGCCAGTTCGGGGTGCGCCACGGGCCCGTTGGGTGACGTGGCCTCGATCGTGAGCGGCTGCCGGATGTCGAGCACGGTGTACGGCACGTCGTTGTCGTGGCTCCCGAGATCGCTCATCGTCCCGTTCCCGAAGTCCCACCATCGATACCACCGGGGGCCCGGGAAGTAGGTCTCGTGGAACGGCCGCGCCGGCGCGGGCCCGAGCCACAGATCGAAATGCTGCGTCGGGGGCACGGGCATTTCCTCCTTGAACCGATCGACGATCTGGACGCCTTTGTAGAACCCGTGAGGCTTGTCGTACTTCTCCGCGGAGGCGGCGTCCTGGAGGCCCCAGGCGCGATCTGCCCAGACGTGCACCTCCCGGACCGGCCCGATCGCGCCCGACAGCAGGATCTCCTTGATTTTCCGCCGGGCATCGGACGCATGCCCCTGATTACCCATCTGGGTCGAGAGGTGCGGATACTTCGCCGCGGTCTCCCGAATGAGCCGCGCCTCCCAGATGTTGTACGTGAGCGGCTTCTCGCAGTAGACGTGCTTGCCGTGCGTCAGCGCCAGCCAGGTAGCGAACGCATGGGTATGTTCGGCCGTCGAGACGACGACGGCGTCGAAGTCGTCGGGCTTGTCGAAGATGCGCCGGAAGTCGGTGACCCTGCGTGCCTTCGGGAATCGAGCGGACGCGGCGTCGAGCGCCTCGTCGTTGACGTCGCAGAGCACGACGACGTTCTCGTCGGGGTGCGGTGCGGCGGACGCCGCCGCGCCGGGCGCGGATCCCTGTCGTCCGCCTCCACCCGACGCGCCCCGGCCGGGCGACAGCGTCAGTTCTCCGAGGCTCGCGTTGGCGCGGCCACCGCAGGCGATGAAGGCGATGTTCAGCTTGCTGTTCAGATTCTGGCCGCGGAGCAGGGCCGGCGCCCCGGCGGCGACCCCGACCGCCGCAACGGCGCCCCCGACGAACTCACGACGCGTGATCTTCTTCACTCCCTGCTCCTCACCGGTGCACCGGCCTCATGAGAGGCGCCGCAGTCCCGATCCCGAGTTTCCCGAATCGTTACACCACCTTGTCCGCAACGCAACACCCGGCCGGTACAACTGCAGCATCCGATCGGCGGGCCACACAACGCCACACGCGGGGCACGCGCCGCGCGACGCCGGACGGGACGCAAGAGACAACCGCTGCTACGGAACTGGAGACAGGTGATTTTCATGAGAATGTCTTTCGATCGCGCGAAACTGGCCGCCGCCGGCGGCCTGCTGCTCGCGGGCACCGTCCTCACGGCTGACGGCACCCGCTTTTCCGACTTCACCCCGCTGACGGCCTCGGCGCCGCCGACGGCCACGGAGGAAACGCCCATCACCCTCGGCAATCCCGCCTTCGAGCAGCGCTCGGTGGCCGACCGCGCCGCGCAACTGGCGGCCGGCAAGCCCAACTCGGGCTCCTGGGACATGAACGCGGTGAACGAGACCGGACCGCACAAGGGACGCTATCTGTTCACCGTGTTCGAAACGGCCCAGTCTGGCGTGCAGCGCCATGACGTGGAGTCGGGCGAGACCGACACCATCTGGTACAGCCCGGCGCCAGGCGGCCACGTCGCCTTCGACGCCGTCTACTGGACGCCGTGGGGCACGCTCATCACTGCGGAGGAGTCCTGGACAACCGCCGGCGACGCCGGCTACCCGTCGAAGTACGGGCGCCTCTTCGAGCTGAAGAATCCGACCGACGCCCCCGGCATCACGGGCCCGCTGACGGCCTGGAGCAACGCCGGCGCCGAGTTCGTCCACCAGAACGTGATCCCGCGCACCTCGCACGAGGGTATTCAGTTCGACAAGGACGGCAATCTGTACTTCATCGACGAGCTCAACGGCGGCAACGTCTACAAGTACACCTCCTCGGCCGGAATCGGGAAGGTCAAAGGCGGCGCCGCCGACTACTTCGCCGCCGGTCAGACCTTCGTGCTGCGCGTGGGCGACGGCGCCACGCCCAACGCCACGGGCGTCTACACCTGGGTGCCGATCACCGACGCGTCGGGAGCCCCACTGCCGGGCGCCGTCACCATCACCGACGCGAACGGCGTGACCTCGGTGGACGGTCGCAACACGACCAACCTCGCGGCCTTCAAGGGCACGGACTACCAGCGCCCCGAAGACCTCCAGATCAAGAAGGTGAAGGGGGCCGAGTTCCTCTACATGGCGACCACGACCACGAACGAGGTCTACCGGCTCGACCTGCGGAGCCAGACGATCTCGGTGTTCGCCAACAGGAACACGATTGACCTCGCCACCGGTGCGCCCATCGGCGCCGCGCTGGCGAGCCCGGACAATCTCGCCATCGACCACGACGGCAACATCTACATCGTCGAAGACCGCAACGGCGGCGTGGACAACGACATCTGGTTTGCCCGCGACCTGAATGACGATGGGGATCTGACGGATGCGGGTGAGGGGCTCGCGCGCTGGGCGTCGAATGGAACGCCGGGGTCCGAGTTCACCGGTCTGTATTTCGATCCGCGAGACAAGCGGCGCGCCTGGGTGAACATCCAGCACCCGGCGAGTGGAAACGACCGGACGATCGAGATCACGATCCGCTGAGGATCGGTACGTCGTGACGGACGGCCGTCGGACTCAAGCCACCCGCAAGGCCGCAGCGCCGGCGCGGGAAGGGGGCATCGGGTCCGGCGGCCGTGGTGTCGCTGCCGCGAGGGGTCAGACGGGCTCTGGTTCGGCCGACCGGGCGACGGTATAGCGGGGGAGGAACAGCATCAGTCCCGCCACGGCCAGCGTCGCGATCGCCAGGCGCACGAGGAGCGCCTCGTAGGATCCGGTGAGATCGAAGGCGTGCCCCATCAGGATCGGACCGAGTGCGCCGGCACAGGCGTAGAACGTCCAGGTCAATCCATACAGCACCGAGAACGATCGCAGGCCGAAGTACCGGGACAGCAGGTACGGCGTGACGTCGGCCTCGCCGCCCATGCCGAACCCGATGAGCGCGGCCGCCACCATTCCCTCGGGCAGCGACGTCGCCCTGGCCAGGAGGAAGGCGCCCAGTGCGGCCGCCGCGAGGAGTCCGAAGGACACACGCGCCGCGAAGTAGCGGTCGAGCAGCCATCCGGTCAGGAGCCGGCCCACCAGACTGGCGCCTCCCATCGCGGACAGCGCCATGGCCGCACCCGTGCCCGAGACGCCGCGATCCGAGAGCAGGGCCGGGATGTGCGCGATGGCGCCGTTCTGCGCGAGCGAGCTGCAGAACAGTACGACGACCAGGATCCAGAAGACGCGCGATCCCATCGCCTCCCGCACGGACGCGCCCTCACGCGCACGGCCAACTCCGGCGGTCACCGGACGTTCACGGATGAATCGCGCGACGGTCGGAAGCCCGACGACGAGCACCATCACGCCCAGGGTGAGGAAGGCACCTCGCCATCCGAGGTGCCGGATCAGGGCCGCCGCCGAGGGGGGCAGCACCATCGCCCCGACCGCGCCGCCCGACAGGAGCACCGCCAGGGCCGCCCCGCGGCGTCGATCGAACCAGCTCGAGACGGCGCGCGAGTACGCCATCTGCGCCGTGCCGTTGCCGACAATGCCAATCACGACGAAGACGGCATAGAGGTGCCAGAGGTGCGGTGTGAGGAGGGACAGCGAGGCAAAGGCGGCGCCGAAGATCGCCAGGCAGGGGAGGATGATACGGCGCGGCGGAAATCGATCGAGCAGATAGCCGAGGCCCGGCGAGCAGACGGCAACCGACATCGCCGCGATGCCGAACGCCGCCGAGACGGCCTCACGCGACCACGAGAACTCCTCGGCCATCGGCTTGAGGAAGACGCCGAACGTGTAGACCAGCAGCGACGCGAAGCTGACGAACACGCCGACGCCCGAGGCCACGGCGACCCGCCATCCTTCGTACGCGGGATCGCCCTCGTCTGCGGGCGGCACTGATTTAGAAACTGAGCTTGATGCCGAACTGCATCAGTCGCGGCGCCGCTGCCGAGAAGATGCGCCCGAAGTTCGACGAGTTCAGGTCGGCGACCGGGAGCCCGAAGTTCGCGTGGTTCGCGACGTTGAACACCTCGGCCCGGAACTGCAGGCGCGCCTCGCGCCCCAGGGGGAAGTCCCGCACCAGCGACAGGTCCACGTTGGTGTAGGCCGGGCCGCGCGCGATGTTCCGGCCGGCGTTGCCGAAGACGCCGGCTTCGGTTCGCACGTCGAGCCGCCGGAAGGCGGATCGGCTGAGCCACTCGTTCACGGTGTGCGGACCTCCGTTCGGATCGCCGATGAGATCGGGGCGGCTTGCCGGGAAGCCCGAGATCGGCGGGCTGTTGGCCTGGAGCGAGACGTTGGCGGAGTCCGAGACGGTGAACGGCGTGCCCGAGTTGTGCGAGGCGATGGCGTTCAGCTGCCAGTGGCCCAACAGCGTCCTGACAGCCGCCGACGCGCCTCCGGGTATCGACGCCATCCAGCTGGCGCTCGCGACCAGGCGATGGCGGGCATCGAACAGCGACGGGCCGTACTCGGCCTCGAGATCGAACGGGTTCTGCGCGAGGTCGTTCTCGCCCGCGAGCGGCTTGGCCGCCGCGCCCGACAGGTTCATCGACGAGAGATGGTCGAACGTCCGCGAGTACCAGTACGACGCGTTGAACCCGACGCCGGACGCGAAGCGCCGCGAGAGGCTGGCCTGCCCCGACTGGTAGTTCGACCGCGTGATGTTGCGCAGCATCGCGACGGTCGAGAAGTCGCAGGCGCTGCCGTCGGCCGGGCAATTGGCATAGAGCCGGCGCCGGTCGGCGTTCTGCGCGGACGCGCCCGCACCGAAGACCGCCGGGTTCGCTTCGACATTGCGCGGCAGGTTGCGTCCGGCCGCGCCGACGTACCGGACCTCCAGCAGATATCGATCGGCGAGCGAACGCTGAACGCCCACGTTCCAGTTCTGCACGACGGGCGGTCGGGCGTCCTTATCCATGGCAAAGACGGTTGACGGACGCACGAACGTATTGGCCGCGGGCAGGGCGCGCCCCTGATAGGGATTCTGGAAGTTGAGGCCGGCTCCGCTGAACTGATTGAACTGCGCCCAGGGCGTGGCGCTGATGGCGACCTGCGAGGCGGCGCCCGCGCCGTTCTGGAACTGGTCGTAGAAGAGGCCGTAGCTGGCGCGGACCGACCACGTGCCGCGCCCCGTCGGGTCCCACGCCGCACCGACCCGCGGCATGACGCCGTTGTAGCTCCGCGCGATGCCGCGCCCGATGCCCGGGTCCCCCGGAAACACGAGCCCTCTCGGCGCGTCGGGCCTGACGGTGGACTGCATGCCGGGCACGAAGCCGTTCAACCGATCCTCGGCCTCCGTGAACGGGTTGATGCGCTCGTAGCGAAGGCCGTAGTTCAGCGTGAGCCGCGGCCCGACGCGCCACTCGTCCTGAGCGTAGACGCCGGCCCCCCACACATTGACATCGCGCGTGAAGTCCCCCAGCCCCTGGTAGAACGTGACCGGCGCCGCCAGCAGCAGGTTGGCGATGGCATTGTTGGTGGGGAACGTGCCCGCAAACACGAAGAAGGCATTCGGCGCGATCGCCTGCACCATGTCGATCCCGGTCCGCCTCAGCTCCCCCCCGACCTTGACGAGATGGGCGCCTCGCGTCCACGTCAGGCTGTTCTGCACCTCGAGGGTCTGCTGCTTCGTATTGCGCGGCCCGGTGATCGCGCCGCCAATCGGCGTGTAGCCGCTGATGTTGAAGAACGGCGGGCCCTGTCCGACTTCATTGGACGAGTTGTAGGCGAAGCCGAGCGCGCTCGGAGGCGTCCGGTTCAACCGCTGGTCGAAGAAGAACTCGTGGCGCAGAAACGTGCCCCGCACCGAGTTGGTCATCGTTGGCGAGAGGATGTGCGTGCTCGAGATCGTGCCGGCATGGGTCGCGAGGTCGTCGCGGGTCGGGAACCCCG
>JANPJN010000791.1:0-4781 GCA_031425515.1 Acidobacteriota bacterium
GCGTCGATCACGAGCGGCTGACATTCCTGCATCAGGGCCGCCGGTTTCGCCTCACCGACGTGCATGGGGAGGTGGTTCGGGCGCTGCTCGCCTGACCGCGCCGACCGGTCCCTGCTCCTGAGGACTTTCGTCCTCGCCTCGGCACCGTTTTTTTCACGACCGGCGAAAAGAGCCATCCAAAGACCAGACGACTCCGTCTAAAACACGGGCCACCCGGTCCGAGGAGGCGCGAGACCATGCGGGTCACTGCACACTGTCTGTTCATCGTCTTCGTTAGCGCCGCGCCGTTTGCGACGGCGCAGCCCTCTGCACCAAAGGATGCGGCGACCGTGCTGGCGGCCGCGCGCGAGGCGCTCGGAGGCGAGGCGCGGTTGTCGGCCGTGAAAACGTTCGCCGCCACGGGTCGCACGCGACAGGTGCGGGGCGACAATCTGGTGCCGATCGAGTTCGAGATCCTGTGCGAGCTGCCGTCGCGGTGCGTGCGAACGGACGAGATTCCGGCTCAGGAGAGCGGGCCCACCTCCACCGGCTACAACGGGGACGACCTCATTCAGGCGCCGCCGCCGATGGCCCCGCCGTCTGGAGGCCGGGGGCCGGCCGGCGCTGCGCCGCCTGCGGAGCAGGTGGCGGCCATGCGGCAGGGGCGGGTCGCCGGCGTCAAGCAGGACTTCGTGCGGCTGACCCTGGGGATGTTTGCCGGTTCGTTCAGCGCATATCCGCTCACCTTCACCTACGCGGGACAGGCCGAAGCGCCTCAGGGGAAGGCCGATGTCCTCGACGTGAAGGGCCCGGGCACTTTCGCGATGAAGCTGTTCGTGAACAGCCAGACGCACCTGCCGATCATGGTGAGCTGGCAGGTCCAGACGCCGCCCATGCGCGGCATGCCGCCCGGCGCAGGAGGCCCCGTGGCAGGGCGCGGTCCGGGGGCGGCTCCAGCGCCGGGCGCTCCCGCTCCAGGTGCGCCTCCATCAGCGGGTCCCTCAGGTCTCCCGGCCGCAGGAAGCCCCTCGGCGACGCCTGTGGAGCACCGGCTGTATTACGGCGACTACCGGGAGATCGACGGCCTCCAGTGGCCGTTCCGGCTGCGTCGCGCGACAGGAGCCGACACCATCGAAGAGACGACGTTCGATCGATTCAGGATCAATGGAAAGATCGACCAGCGGAAGTTCGAGGTGAGGAAATGAAGGCGCTGGTCTTCGCGCTGACCGTCGCCGCGATTGGCGCCCTGCCTGCGGACGCACGCGCCCAGGGTGGCCGCACCGCCTCGGTAGTCGTGACCGCGGCGGATCCGAGCGGCGCCGTCATTCCGGGCGCCACCGTGAAACTCGCCGGCCTGGACGCCGCGACGAGTGCGGCGGCGGTGACGCCTGCGAAGACGGACGAGAAGGGGACCGCCACATTTGCCGGGCTGGCGGCGGGGCGCTACGAAATTCATGCGGAGTTCCCGGGGTTCGAGGCCGGGCTGCTCAAGGACGTGCGGCTCCGGCCGGGCGACAACAAGCACCTCGTCATCCTGCCGATACAGAAAGTCGAGTCCGAGGTCACGGTGGGCCGCGACCGGCAGGCCGTGGCGGCGGACCCGCGCGCGCAGTTCGGAAGCGCGATGACGCGCGAGCAGATCGAAGCGATGTCGGACGACCCTGCCGAGATGCAGAGGCAGTTGCAGGACATGGCCGGGCCGAACGCCGTCCTCCGGATCGACAGCTTCGAGGGAGGACAGCTTCCGCCCAAGTCGCAGATCAAGTCGATCCACATCACGCGCGATGCGTTCGCGGCCGAAAATCATTCGGCCGGCGGCATCTTCATCGACATCATCACGCAGCCTGGCGTGGGCGCGTTGCGCGGCGGCGTCAATCTGCGCCTGCGTGACGGCACGATGAGTGCGCGCAATCCGTTCGCCCCGGCCAGGGGCCCGGAACGCATGCACAACTATGGCTTCTTCTCGAGCGGATCCCTGCTCAAGCAGAGAAGCTCGTTCTCGCTGTCGGTGAACCGGCAGAGCGCTTTTGAAACGCCGACCACGATCGCGCTGCCGGGCGCGGGCGCGCTCCCCCGCCTCCTCGACCGGCGTCCGACCGACAATCTGTTCATCTTCGGCCTGGTGGACTACGCCATCACGCGCGATCAGACCTTGCGCGTGAACGTGAGCCGGAACCGATCGACGAGCCGCAATCTTGGCATCGGCGGCTACGACGCGGCCGAGCGTGCGTACGGTACCGAAAACAGCGGCACGTTCGTTCGGATTCAGGAGGCGGGCCCGCTCGGGCGGCGGTTCTTCACGAATACGCGCCTGCAGGTCGGGCGGTTGACCTCCGGGTCTTCGTCGCTCGTCGAAGCATTGACGTACCGGACCGAGTTCGGGACGACCGGTGGGGCGCAGGTGAGCGGGGGCCGCCGGGCGACGGTGTTCAACCTCCAGTCGGATCTCGACTACGTCCGCGGCATCCACTCCGTGCGCATGGGCATCCACAGCGACGGCGGCTCGTTCCGCACAGACGATTCGTCCAACTACCTGGGGACGTACTTCTTCGAGACGCAGGAAGCGCTGCTGGCCGGACGGCCGCGGAACTTCACCAGGCGAGTGGGGGATCCCAGGATCTCGTATGCGAACGTGCAGTCGGGGGTCTATATCCAGGACGACATCCGCGTGCGCAAGGGGCTGACCCTCAGCCCAGGGCTTCGGTACGAGCTGCAGACGCACCTGCGCGACTACGCCAATCTGGGGCCGCGCTTCGGGATCACCTGGGCGCCGTTCAAGAGCGGCAAGACCTCTCTGAGAGGGAGTTTTGGCGTCTTCTACGACTGGCTCACCGCGAACACCTACGAACAGACGCTTCGCGTCGACGGCTTCCGCCAGCGGGAGCTGAACATCGCCAACCCTTTCTTTCCGGATCCAGGCGACGTCGGCAGTCTCTCGGCGACGAACCGCTATCTCCTGACCGACGGTCTCCCGATGGTGAGGAACGCGCGGGCCAGCATCGGTGTGGACCAGACCATCTCGCCACTCGTCCGATTCAGCCTCATGTATGCCGCCATCAGGGGCACCGGTCTGCTCCGGGGGCGCAACCTGAACGCGCCGGTGGACGGGCGACGTCCGGACCCGGCGTTCGTGAATGTCGTGGAGGTGGCGGCCGATGCCGCGTCACGCCAGCACACGCTGTCCTTCAACGCGTCCGTGTCGCTCGCCGCGCCGTCCCCGGCGCTGAACGCACCGAGCGCCCCGCTCGTCAACTGGAAGCGGACGTCCTTCAACGTCAACTACACGGCCGGCCGGGCGGAGAACAACACCGATGGCCCCTTCAGCCTGCCGGCGAGCGGAAGTCCCGGCGGCGAGTGGGGAGATATCCCCGGCGAAGTGCGCCGCCATCGCCTCAACATGGGGATCAACACCACCGTGGTCAAGAACCTCAACGTCAGCGTCAACCTGTTTGCGTCCACGGGTGCGCCGTACACGATCACCACCGGGCTGGACGACAACGGGGACCTGGTGTTCAACGACCGGCCCGCGGGCGCGGGGCGCAATACGGCGTGGACGCCGGGGCAATGGAACGTCAGCTCGTTTCTGAACTACTCACTCCCGATCGGCAAGAAGACCGTCGCGCCTCCCGGCGGCATCACCGGGATCACGATGACCAACGGCGTGCCGACGGTCATGACGGGCGGGCCGGCCCCGCCGCGGTATCGCATCGGGATCAACGTGAGCGCGCAGAACCTCACGAACCACGTCAACTACACCGGCTTCAGCGGCACGCTGACCTCGCCGCTCTTCCGGCAGGCGACCAGTTCACTCGGCGCGCGGAAGGTGGATGTGGGGCTGTTCTTCTCGTTCTGAGGCGGGATGCGCGGCTGGAGCTGTCTTCGGTGGGGTAGTCGGGCCCGCGGGGTGGGTCGTCCATCGGATGATGTCGTCCGCGACGGCGAACTGCGACAGGGGCTGCCGCTCGAGGATCATGGCGCGCAGTTCGTCGATGGTCGGATACCCCGCCGTACCGCGAAATTCCCGGGCGTCGTCAATCAGGACGGTATGCCCCCGGACGGGGTGCTGAAGCAAAGCCTCGATCTCGGCGACGATCGGGCTGTCTACCTCCGTGCGCGCCGAGTGGGCACCCGTGTAGTGGCCGTCCAGCCAGAAGAATGCCGGACGGTCGAGCCCAGTCAGAATGCCCGGCAGCAACGCCCCGCTGTCGCCGTGCAGTAGTTCCACGTGCGGCTGCCCCGCAAATCGTTTCCGGGCGGCGGCGTAGAGGCGATCGTCCAGCTCGATCGAGACGATGCGAGCGGCCACCGGAACGAGAGCGTCCACCATGTCTCCCCTGAACGTGCCGGTCTCGATCACCGTCGATGCGCCCGACTGTTTCAGGCACGCCCGAACGATCCGCTGCTTGACGATGGGAGGGGCGGGAATGGGACGGCCCTGCAGATGCCACTTCCAGTACACGCGCCAGGCGGTGAACGGACGCATCCACGGCACCATCGAGAAGCGCCGCCAGAGCGCGATCACCGCAGGGGCCTGACGGCCGGCGTCACGATTTCGACCAGCTCGATGTCGTCCACATCGCTTCTCCTGGCAAGCGGCGGCGGTTCCCGCGCGCGTCGCGACAGTATAGGGCTGCACCCGCGTGTCCCGCGTCCAACTCCAGAATTCAGTTGTGCCTGGCCTGCGGCTGAGCCAGACTCGCCCGTTGTGCGCCGGGGCTGACCCGGGCACCGGAACGAAAGGCGGTTTTTGTGAGAATCACACGACACTCGCTCGCGGCGGTCATCGGCATCGTCCTGCTGGC
>JANPJN010000792.1:0-4215 GCA_031425515.1 Acidobacteriota bacterium
ACGAAGGCCCAGCCCAAGGAGATGCTGCCGCTCGTCGACACGCCGATCATCCAGTACGGCGTCGAAGAGGCGCTGGCCTCCGGGGTGGACAACATCATCCTCGTCACGGGGCGCGGGAAGAATGCCATCGAGGATCACTTCGACGTCTCGGTGGAGCTCGAGACCTTCCTCGAGGCGCGCGGCAAGACCGACCTCCTCGCGCAGATCCGCAAGATCTCGAACCTGATCAACTTCTCGTATGTGCGGCAGGGCGAGCCGCTCGGCCTCGGCCACGCGGTGCTCGTCACGCGCAACCTGGTCGGCGACGAGCCGTTCGCCGTGATTCTGGGCGACGACGTGATCGATGCGACGCCGCCGGCGCTGCGGCAGATGATTGACGTCTTCGAGGAACTGGACGGGCCGGTGCTGGCCATCGAGCGCGTGCCGCGCGAAGACGTCAGCTCGTACGGGATCGTCGACGCCGAGGAGATCCGGCCTGGCGTCTATCGGATCCGCGATCTCGTCGAGAAGCCGTCGAAGAGCGAAGCCCCGTCGGATCTCGCCATCATCGGCCGCTACATCCTCACGCCCGACATCTTCCCGGCGCTCGAGGCGACGGTGTCGGATCGAACCGGAGAGATCCAGTTGACGAACGGGCTCCGGCAGCTGCTCAAGTCGCGGCCGATTTATGGATGCCAGATCGACGGCGTCCGGCACGACACGGGGAACAAGCTGGGTTTCCTGAAGGCGGTCGTCTATTTCGCGCTGCGGCGGCCCGATATCGCCGGGCCGTTCAAGGAATACCTGCGCTCCATCGACCTCTCCTGAACCTTTTACCGGGTTCGGGTCAGTCCGTTTTTTTCGCCGGGGTGCTCGAGGCTGCAGGAGCGCTGCTGGCAGGTGTGGAGGTGCCGGAGCTCTCCGAGCCGCTGTCCTTGCTGCCGGCATCCTTGCTGCCGGCCTCTTTCCCGCCCCCGTCCTTCCCGCCGTCCTTCCCCCCTTCGCCCTTCTCGCTCGAGCCGGTCCGGCCCGCATCGGTGCCGGACTTCTTGGCGTAGTCGGTGATGTACCACCCGGTGCCCTTGAACTGAATGGCCGGCGAGGACGGCAGCTTCACGACCGGGCCGGCCCCGCACGAGGGGCAGGCGTCGGGGGCGGGGTCGGAGAACTTCTGAATCTTCTCGAAGCGGTGATGGCACTGCTCGCACTGATATTCGTAAAGAGGCATGGGATCCTATTCGATCATCTCGCCGTTCGGTTCGCCCAGCATGAGCGCCCGGTGGAGCCACAGCGGCACGGTGCCGTTGCCGAGCAACGCGTCGTGGAAGCCGCGCAGGGAGTACGACGCGCCCGCGTGCGCCTTGTAGTCTTCGCGCAACTTGAGCAGCATCAGCCGGCCGGCGGTGTAGAGAATGTAGCCCGGATCGAAGGTGCCGCGCTCCGCTTCGCGCCGCGCGCTGCCGTCCTCGAGGAAGGCCTCGTCGCGGAAAAAGCGCACGCCCTGTTCGACCGAGAGGTCCTCGCAGTGCAGCCGGATCCCGACAATCATCCGGCACAGCCTCACGAGCGCCTCGGAGAGCTGCCCGAGGCGCACCCGCGGATCGCTCTTCCTGAAGCCCTGTTCGATCATCATCTGCTCGCAGTAGTGGGCCCAGCCCTCCACGCATGCAGTGGATGAAAACAGGAGGGACTTGCGCAGCTTCGATTCGACACGGCGCAGATGCTGGTAGTGCAGGAAGTGGCCGGGACAGACCTCGTGGATCGAGATGGCCCAGAGCGCGCCGTAGTTGAAGTCGCGCAGGTGCTTGGCCTTGCGTTCCTCGGACCAGGCCGGATCCACGTCGGTGATGTAGTAGTGGCCGCGCAGCGGCCGGGACTCGAACGGCCCCGGGGTCCACATGCTGGCAAACGTCCAGCGGTAGAACCGGGGCGTCGGTGCGACTTCCACCTGGGCGCCGTCCGGGATCGTGACGAGACGCTGCCGCCGGATGAACTCGGTAATCTCGGCAAGCTGCTCCTGTGCGACCGGCACCAGCTGGCCGGCCGGAGGATGGTCGTTCTTGAGCCTGGCCCAGCCCGCCACCGGGTCGCCGCCGTTCAGCCGGCCGGCCACACGGCGGAACTCCTCCTGCGTGTCGCGCAGCTCGCGCGTCGCGATCGCGAGCAGGCGGTCGGGGCTGACGGTCAGGCCCTCGTCCAGTTTCAGCTTCCGCTCGAACGTCTCCCGGCCCAGACGGAAGGACCCTTTGCTCCGCGGCGCCAGATCGCGCTCGAGGTACTCGATGTACCCGCCGATCGCGGTCGCCGCTTCGGTCGAGGCGTCCGCCAGATCCCCCAGCAGGTGGAGGTCGCCCAGATCGCCGAACGCGCGCGGCAGGTCCTCGTCGATCAAGCGCAGCGTACCGCGCATGCTCTCGAGGCCGACCTTGACGAAGATGCCGGGCGCATCCTTGATGTTGTCGCGCGCGGCCTGAATGACCCGTGGGACCTGACGGAGCTTGCTGAGCACGCGGCGGGCGCGCTCGGCGAGCGGGGCGTACTCGAACAGCGCCTGCCCGGCCAGGCTCGTCGCCAGGAGATCGGCGTAGTGCTGCGGGCTGCGCTCCCAGGTCCGGACCTCCTCGAGCTCGAACTGCCGCGCACGGATGCTGGCGTCGAGGGCCGGGCGCTCGAGGCGCTCGATATCGGTCAGGCGCGCCGGGTCGATCGCCGCGAGGCGCCGGGCAAACCCTCCAAGATCGCGGATCTGACCGTCAAGGGCCGGGCGGCTCCAGTCCTCCAGCAGATCGTCATGCAGGTGGACGCCGTCGAACGTGGCGCTGGTCGGGTTGACCTCGTGCAGATACGACAGGTATTCGTCGACGAAGTGCGGCAGGGGCTCGGCTGAATACATTTGCTACAATCGGCGCGTCAGAGATGCCAGGCACCCTCTATGTGGTCGCTACACCTATTGGCAACCTGGAGGATGTCACGCTGCGGGCGCTCCGCGTGCTTCGGGAAGTGTCACTCATCGCGGCGGAAGACACCCGCCGGACCGCGCGGCTCCTTCAACACTACTCCATCTCGACCCCGACGACGAGCCTGCACGAGCACAACGAGCGGAGCCGGACGCCGGGGCTCATCGACCGCCTGCGCGCCGGGGATTCGATCGCGCTCGTGTCTGATGCCGGCACCCCGATCGTGTCCGACCCCGGCACCTTTCTCGTGGCGGCGGCCCACGCCGCCGGGGTCCGCGTGGAACCGGTGCCTGGCCCGAGCGCGGTGATTGCCGCGCTGTCCGCTTCCGGCCTGGCCCAACGAGAGTTCCTCTTCGTGGGCTTTCCCCCGGCCCGGGCGCAGGCGCGGCGCACCTGGCTCGAGGCGCTCGCCCGGGAGGCACGGGTCGTGGTGCTCTACGAGGCCCCGCATCGTATCCGCGCAACACTGACCGCCATCGCCGAAGTCTTTGGCGAACGGGTCGTCGCGGTCGCTCGCGAGATCAGCAAGAAACACGAAGATTTGGTCGTAAGACCAATAAGCCAATTTTTGGTGGAGCCCCTGGCGGTCGAGCGTGGAGAGTTCACGGTTGTTATTTCTGGCTTTCGACCAAATGTGGCTCTGTTGCAGCCACCAACGGCTGAGGATATCGCGGTTGAGTTTGGCGATATGACCAATTTTGAAGGGATGACCAGGCGAGAAGCAATTCGTCAACTCGCAACGACCTACGATCTCCCGGCCAGGGAGATATTCAAAATACTCGACGAGGTGAAGCGTTTGGCTGAATGACCAACGCCTGGAGTAGGTGTCCGCGTCGGCCTTAGGTACCTTCGACCGCCCTTGACCCGTACAGACATGTTTTGTTACTGTCGCACTCCGGAGCGAGCCCTTCAGGAGGCGAATGGCAAAACAGCGTCTGTCGGCGAAGGCCGCCACGAAGAGCGCGCGGCCCGGGAAGTCTTCCAAACGCGGGACCGCCCCGAAGGCCGCACCCGTAAAGAAGGCCGGCTCCGTAAAGAAGGCCGCACCCGCAAAGAAGGTCACACCCGCAAAGAGGCAGACCTCCGCCCGAAAGGCGGCCCCTGCCAGGCCTGCGCCTTCCAGACCTGCCGCCGCCACCAAAGCCGTCAGCCGCCGGGTGACCCCGGCTCGCGCCACGACCCCCGCACGCAAGCCCGCGCCCGCCGCCCCGGCCGCGCCGCAGGCTGCCGCGCCCGCTCCCCGAAAGCCCGGGTTCTACGAAGCCGTCGCCGTCTACGA
>JANPJN010000793.1:0-6846 GCA_031425515.1 Acidobacteriota bacterium
CGAACAGTCCGTCCGCGGCGGCAACCTCGAGGTCGCGCAGCAGATTGCCCAGCAGATCGCCCAGTATTTCGACCACAACGTCCGTGTCCTGTCGTCGATCGGCCTGGAGCTGCGCGGTACACAGCTGCAACCGTGGCAGCGTGCGCGGGTGCTCCGCAACTACGGGCTCGACTTCCCGGAGTTCCGGGAAATCACCGTCTTCGACGCGGCCGGCCGGGTGGTCGCCACCAGCCGCCCCGGAACGACACGACTCACGATTCCTGAGTCCACCGGCGCGCGCGACGGCGGGAGCCCCTTTCAGGTCGCGACGCCCCACATCGACGCCGACGCGCTGCCGACGACGACCCTGTCCGTGCCGCTGCGCGAGCATCAGGACTCCGAGGGCTGGATCGTGGCGGAGCTGTCGCTCGAGCAGTTGTGGAGGACGGTCGATCGCATCAAGGTGGGCAACACCGGCTACGCCCTTCTGCTCGACGAGCAGGCCGGATTACTGGCCCACGGCAATCCCGACGACAAGCGCATGATCGCCAGCGGCGCGGCCCCCGAGGAGCAGGCGCTCGCCGAATCCCTGCGCGCGGCCACGGACGGCGTTGCGTCCGCCACGTTTCGCAACAGCCGCGGCGAGGAACTGCTGGCGGTAGCCGCCGATGTGGGACGCCCGCAGTGGACGGTGTTGATTGAGCAGCCGACGTCCGACGCCTTTGCCGTCACGCGGCGGCTCAGGCGGCAGCTGTTTGCCGCCATCGGGCTCGCGCTGGTCGGCACGCTTGTCGTCGGGTGGGTCTGGGGCCGGTCCTTCATCCGCCGGATTTTCGCACTCACCCGCGTGACGCGCGCCATCGCCGAGGGGCGCATGGAGGAGCGCGTGGTCCCGTCAGGCCATGACGAGATCCAGCAGCTCGGCGAGTCCTTCAACTCCATGGCGGATCGGCTGGTGGAGCTGCAGGAGAACGTTCGTAAGCAGGAGCGACAGGCCATGTTCGGGCGGATTGCCGCGGGGCTGGTCCACGATCTTTCGCATCCGATTCAGAACATCGGGAACAGCTGCAAGCTGATTCAGAAGATGTACGACGACCTGGAATATCGCGAGACGTTCCGCAAAACCGTGGAGCGCGAGCTCGTCATCGTCAAGCGCGTGCTGGACGACCTCCGCAACATCGCGCGTCCGATTCCGCTCGAGCGCATTGCCGTCGATCTGAACCGCACCGTCGCGGACGTGGCCGAGGCGATGGAACCGCACGCCGGAACCGCGGGGCTGACGCTGCGCACGGAGCTGGCCGCCGAAACGATCTTCATCGAAGGGGACGTGTTCGCGCTCGGGCGGGTCTATCGCAACCTGATCCTGAACGCCATCCAGGCCACCGCTCCGGGCGGGCTGGTGGTCGTCTCGACGGAGGCGACCCCGGACCGGGCGCAGATCCGCGTCTACGACACGGGCTGCGGCATTCCGGCCGACCGGATCGGGCAGGTCTTCGAGGACTTCGTGACGACGAAGCGTCGCGGGCTTGGCCTCGGCCTCGCCATCTCCAAGAAGATCGTCGAGCAGCTGGGGGGGCAGATCACGGTGGCGAGCGAGGTCGGCAAGGGCACGACGTTCGTCCTCGATTTCCCGCGGACGGCCGCGCGGCCGATGCTCGTCGCGGGCTGAGCGGCGTCGGCGCGCGCGCGCGCGCCGGAAAAACAACGGCCCGCTGGCGATCCGCCGTGGAGCGGCGCCAGGGGCCGGCGTGAAGCCTTCCCGACGGCCTACTTCTTCGGAAGGACCGCGTCTTTGAGCTGCTTGGCGATGCGCGCCTTGACGACGGTCTTGGCGGCGATCTTGATGGCCTCACCGGTCGCCGGATTGCGTCCCATGCGCGCCTTGCGCTTCTGGACTACCAGCTTGACCATCCCCGGCAGCACGAACTCTCCCGAGCGCTTGAGCTCTTTCTCCGCCAGCGTGTTCAACTCGTCGAAGAACTCCCGCGCCTGCGTCCGCTTCATCTCGAAGCGATCCGCGAAATGCGAAAAGAGTTCGGACTTGCCCATCCTGCGGGCCTCTGCCATCGGCTATTCCCCTTGCTTGGGCGCGCTCTCTGTAGACCCGCATAACGGCCGTGCGCGCGTGCGGCGGCAGCGGAGAAATCGTGACCCTCAACCCGTACGCGAGCCGCGTGCGATCAGCACCGCCAGCGAACACATCCGGGTCGAATGTCGGAAACGAGCCACATCCTAGCCCGCAGTCTTTTGCGGTGTCAATGTTGATGCGCGTTCGGAACGGGAAAAAAGCCCGTAAATGCTACAATTTTGTGTCATGCCGAGCGCCACACTCGAAACATTTCCCAACCCGAAACCCGGCCGCGACTACGAGGTAGAGATTCGCTGCCCCGAGTTCACGTCCGTGTGCCCCAAGACGGGCCTTCCGGACTTCGGCGAGATTGTCATTACCTATGTACCGGACGAGCGGTGTCTCGAGCTGCGGGCGCTCAAGTACTACATGGTGGGGTTCCGGAACGAGGGAATCTTCTACGAGGCCGTGACGAATCGCATCCTCGATGAGCTGGTCGAGGCGTGCGGCCCGCGGCGCATGACGGTCATCGGAGATTTCTCGGTGCGGGGCGGGATCAGCACGGTCGTGTCCGCGTCCTACGAGAAGGCTGCGCCGCCGGACGGGCGTTAAAACAGCCCGGGGCACACTCTCCAGCGAACCTGTTCCTGGTAGGACCGGTACCGCGCGTCCTGCGCGAGGATCCCTTCCTCGCAGACGGCGCGCGCGAGCAGGGCGACATCGGCCACGAGCACGACGGCGATGTTCCATCGCGACGGGTTCGCGGCGAGGAAAGCCGCGTGCGTGATCAGATACCCCATGTAGATCGGATGCCGCACGATCCGGTAGAGACCCGACGACACAATTCCGCGATTGGCCGGGATCAGGCCGAAGCTGCGGCCAAGCGCCATCTTTCCGAAGATGACGACCAGCAGTCCGGCCGCCGACATCGCCACTGTGACGGCGCCGGGCGCCAGGGCGGCGACGTGTGCCGGACTGAGCAGCGGCGGGCCGAGCATCGACATCAGCGTGAGCATGCGCGCGCGGACGCTCCGGTCCACCACGGCCGCGGTACGCCGCCGCACGGTCATGACGACGACGAGAAGCTCGCTGACGAGGAGGAGGAGTCCGGTGAGGCGCCCGGTCGCGAGAAAGTCGGCCGCGAAGCGCGTGGCCATCAACGAGAACAGCACCACGACGGCGGCTCGGGCCGTGATGTCGGCCAGCCGCTCGGCGCGCTCGCTGAGCCCCGCACCGCTCAGTCCCACGCCGCTCAGTGCGCCGGCGCCCAGTGAATCGGCCTCGAGCGAGACCGGAACGGTCATTTCCATGCGCTTCATGCCCCGGCTCCCTGTGATTCGGTCTCTTCGAGAAAGTAGCTGCCGCACGCCGCATCGAGCAGCTCGCGCGTAATCACGGGCTCCCGGTTCTGGTAGCGGCAGATGTCGACGACCTGATCCAGCAGGTCGCGCGGATGGCACGACCGCATCTGCAGGCCGCGCGGCTTGTAGTAGGACCGGTGGAGGTACTCGACCATGACCGGATCGAACGGCAGGCCGCGCCGGCGGCAGTTCAACTCGAAGATCCGGCAGTACTCGTCAACGGTGGGGTTCTGCGCGAGGATCTTGTACGGGATCCGGCGCAGGAACGCCTCGTCGGCCAGCGACTCCGGCTTCAGGTTCGTCGCGAACACGATGAACACGTTGAAGGGCACTTCGAATTTCCGGCCGGTGTGCAGCGTCAGGTAGTCCACGCGGCTCTCGAGCGGCACGATCCACCGGTTGAGCAGGTCGCGCGGCGGAATGCGCTGGCGTCCGAAGTCGTCCACGACGAACACCCCGCCGTTGGCCTTCAGCTGAATGGGGGCCTCGTAGAACTTCGCGATCGGGTTGAAGGTCAGGTCCAGCATCTCGAGCGTAAGCTCGCCGCCAACCACGACGACCGGCCGCTTGATCCGTTCCCACCGGCGATCGAGCGCCGCGCTCGCAATCACGCTCTGGGTCTCAGGGGCGGAGGCCACCGCCTGGTGGCTGACGGGGTCGAACATCGTGATCTGCTGGCCGTCCACGTCCACCGCGAAGGGCACGAACATCTCGCCGCCGAGCGCGCGCCCGATGCCCTCCGCCACGACGGTCTTGCCGTTGCCCGGCGCCCCATACAGGAACAGCGCCTTGCCCGAGTTCACGGCGGGCCCGAGCTGATCGAACATGCCCTTGCTCACGACCAGGTGGTCGAATCCGGCCGACAGCCGCTCCCGGTCCAGATACGGCCGCGCCGCCATGCAGCTCCGCACGTAGGCGTTGTACTGCGCGAGCGGCACGGGCGCCGGCCCGACATACCGGCAGACGTCCATGAACTGGTTGGCGCGATCCCGTCCGAGGTCGGTCAGGATGAAGCGGTACGACGCCGTTCCGGTTCCACCGGCGCCGCGCACCTCGATGAGCTTTTCGACCCGCGCGTGCTGCACGAGCGCGTCGAGCACCGAGTAGGGCAGGCGCAGCTTGTCGGCGAGCCCCGTGCCGCTGGCCTCACCGCCGATGAGCGTCTTCAGCAGCAGCTGCGACAGGACATCCGGATTGAGCCCGGTCGCCTCGATCGTCGCTGGCGGCGGGGGCGGCTCAGGGGCGCGGCCGGCCGGTCTGGCGGTGGGCGCTTCAATCACTGTGCTCATCGGGATACCTTCGGTTCAAACGCCGTGACGGCGGTGGTGAGCGAGACGCGGTGACCGATCTCGGTTCCGCACGCGTCGAGTGTGCCGGCCGGCAGCTCCAGCACTCCGGCGGCGCCGCGGCGCGGCAGCCGGATGCGCCACGGCTTCATGTGCACGACGCGGTCGATGACGGTCCCGCGCGCATCCAGCGCCAGCACGTCGATGGGGAAATGCATGCCGATCGTGTGCACGCCCCGGCACGGCACGATCCACAGCCCTTCTCCGCCATCGAGACCGCGGCGGCCCAGAAGTCCCGTTCTGCGCGTTTCCCGGGTGTCCGCCACGGCGACCCGGTCCGCCATGACGACACCGTTCGTAACGTTGATGGCAATCATCCTGGCGCGCCTTACTTGCCCGAGCTCTCGATGAGCGGGAAGAGGACGGTGACGAACCGAATCGCCGCCGGTCCGATGGTCACAATCCAGATTGCCGGGAAGATGCAGAACACGAGCGGGAACACCATCTTGACGCCGGTCTTCGCCGCCGCCTCCTCCGCGCGCTGCCGCCGCTTGGTCCGCAGCGTCTCGGAATACACCCGCAGCGACTGCGCCACGCTCGTCCCGAACTTGTCGGTCTGAATCAGCATCGTCACGAGCGCGCTCAGATCGTCCACGCCCGTGCGGTCGGCCAGGTTCCGCAGCGCTTCGGACCGAGGCTTTCCGGCGCGCAGCTCCAGGTTGATCAGCCGCAGCTCGTCCGACAGCTCCGGGTAGGCGAACTCCAGCTCGCTCCCCACGCGCGACAGCGCCTGGTCGAGCCCGAGGCCGGCCTCCACGCTGACGACGAGAAGATCGAGCGCGTCGGCGAGCGACAGCCGAATGCGGTGCGCGCGGCGCTTGGCCATCCGGGCCAGCACCATGCCGGGCAGCACGTAGCCGAAGCCCAGGCCTCCAAGCGCGAGCGTCATGTTGGGGCGCGACAGCAGCGAGGTCGAGAAGAGCGAGAACAGGGCCAGCGCGAACACGACGCGGATGCCGAAGAAGATCGTCAACGCCTCATGACGGCGGTAGCCGGCCTGGACCAGCCGCAGCCGCAGCGATCCGAGCTCCTTGGTGGAGTGAGGCGCCTTCTCGCCGACGCGCTTGAAGAACCCGACCAGCACCTCGAAGCGGGGCTTCGCCTCGGCAACGGGCGCCCGGCCAATCGTCAGCTCCTCGAGGCGCCGATCGATGCTCGTCGCGGGCCGGGGCATCAGCGCGATCGCGGCGGCCGCGATGATGAGCGAGCCGAACACGAACGCCAGCAGTGGCAGCAGCATGGACACGACTACACCTCAATCTTGATGACGTGCTTGATCCACAGAAACCCGATCGTCTGCATCACAAGCGCCCCGACCAGCATCATCTGTCCCATGCGCTCGCGGAACAGCATGTTCATGTGATCGGGGTTGATGAAGGACAACGCGACGCCCAGGAACGCGGGCAGGGCCAGCAGCACGTAGCCCGTGAAACGGCCGTGCGCCGTGTATACGCGCACCTGCCGCAGGATCTTGAAGCGCTCCCGGACCACGTGGCCGAGGTTCTCCAGAATCTCCGACAGGTTGCCGCCCGTCTCGCGCTGGATCAGCACGGCGGTGGCGAAGAACCGTACGTCGAGCAGCGGGATGCGCGTGGCAAGGTTGTCGAGCGAGTCCTTCAGCGGCAGCCCGAAGTTCTGCTCGTCGAAGGTTTTCCGGAATTCCGGGCCGACAGGGTCGGGCAGTTCGTCGGCCGCCATCTTGAGCCCGGTCGCAAACGCATGCCCGGCCTTCAGCGCCCGGGAGATCATGTCGAGCGCCTCGGGAAACTGTTCTTCGAAGTTCCGGAGACGTCGAGCTCGCTTGACCTTCAGCACGAGGAACGGCACCGCGAAGCCCAGCGCCGCGCCAATCGGGAGTGCCAGCGGCGTCCGCGTCGCGGCCAGGACGATGAAGCCGACGATCCCGGCCGCGCCGAGCGCAATCAGGAGCATCGCGCTGGTGCTCACCTTGACGCCCGACTGCTCGATCCACCGGCCGATCGCAAAGCCCCGGGTCGAGTCGGCAAGCATCCGAACGAGCCCGGGCAGGGGCCCTTCGTGCCGCGCCTTGACCAGCAGCTTGCCGGAGCCGGGCAGCGGTTCGTCCACCAGC
>JANPJN010000794.1:0-2749 GCA_031425515.1 Acidobacteriota bacterium
CGCCTCGCCTCCGAGCGCCTCGCGCGCGGCCGCCAGCACGGGCGCCGCATCCTTTAGTTGTGCAGAGGGCTGCGCCGTCGCAAACGGCGCGGCGCCAACGAGGATGATGAACAGACAGTGTGCAGTGACCCGCATGGTCTCGCGCCTCCTCGGGCCGGGTGGCCCGTGTTTTAGACGGAGTCGGCTGGTCTTTGGATGGCTCTTTTCGCCGGTCGTGAAAAAAACGGTGCCGCGGCGAGGACGAAAGTCCTCAGGAGCAGGGAACGGTCGGGGCGGTCAGGCGAGCAGCGCCCGAACCACCTCCCCATGCACGTCGGTGAGGCGAAACCGGCGGCCCTGATGCAGGAATGTCAGCCGCTCGTGATCGACGCCGAGGAGATGGAGCAGCGTCGCCTGAAAATCGTGGACGTGCACGCCCCCCTCGGTCACGTTGTAGCTGAAGTCGTCTGTCGCCCCATGCACCAGGCCCGGCTTCACGCCGCCGCCCGCCATCCACACCGTGAAGCACCGTGGATGATGATCCCGCCCGTAGTTGGTCGCGGTCAGCCGGCCCTGCGAATAACTTGTCCGCCCGAACTCACCGCCCCAGATCACGAGCGTGTCCTCCAGCATCCCGCGCTGCTTCAGGTCGGTGACGAGCGCCGCGCCCGCCTGGTCGGTTTCCAGGCATTGCCTCCGGATGTCCCGCGGCAGGTTGTCGTGCTGGTCCCAGCCCTGGTGATACAACTGGATGAACTTCACGCCGCGCTCCGCGAGCCGCCGCGCGAGCAGGCAGTTGGCCGCAAACGTCCCGGGCGTGGCCGAGTCCTTCCCATACAGGGCAAAGGTCTCCGGCGTTTCCGACGAGACGTCCATCACGCCGGGCACGCTTGCCTGCATGCGGTACGACATCTCGTACTGCGCGATGCGGGCGTCGACCGCCGTATCGCCGGTTCGCTCAGCGGCGTGCGCGTGCAGTTCCTTCAACCGATCCAGCAACAGCCGCCGGCTCTCCCGCGAGACGCCATCCGGATTTCCCAGGTACAACACCGCATCCCCGCCGCTCCGGAACTGCACGCCCTGATGCTGCGCGCCAAGGAACCCGCTGCCCCACAGCCGCGCGTACAGCGGTTGATCCACCTTGCCCGGAGTGATCAGCACGACGAACGCCGGTAGGTTCTCGTTGTCGCTGCCCAGCCCGTAGTGAATCCACGATCCCATGCTGGGCCGACCCGCCATCTGGGATCCGGTCTGGAAGAACGTGATCGCGGGATCGTGGTTGATCGCGTCCGTCTGCATGGATCGGACGATGCACAGGTCGTCGACGATCCGGGCGGTGTAGGGCAGCAGATCGGAAATCCACGCGCCGCTGCCCCCGTGCTGTTCGAATGTGCACTGCGGGCCCGCAAGCGGCAGCGAGGACTGGTTCCCCGACATGCCCGTGAGCCGCTGCCCCTGCCGCACGGAGTCGGGCAACTGCTCACCGTTGCGCTGATACAGCGCCGGCTTGTAGTCGAACGTCTCCATCTGCGATGGCCCGCCGGCCATGAACAGCGAGATCACGCGTTTGGCTTTCGCCGGGACGTGCAGCTGGCCGCCGAGCACACCGCGGTCCTGACCGGTCCCGGGAGAAACAGTCGGCGCTCCGAAAAGGTCCGCGGGGTTCACGAGGTTCGCCAGCGCGAGTCCACCCAGCCCCATGCCAAAGCGATTGAGCACGCTGCGGCGCGACAGGCCGGCCGCCGGCAGTGCCCCTGCACACGTCTGGCAGCCGGCCACGTCGTGCCGCGTCTCTCTCGTCAAGAAGCGCTCTCCGTCGTCATGGCGAGTTCTCTCCATGGCACATCGTCGTCATTGAACGACGATGAAATCATTGACGTTCATCATCGCATTCACGACCACCGTCATCGCGGCCAGATCGGCGCGCGGCACGGCGCGGTCCGCTGGAGACTCCCCCACCGCCAGCAGTTTCGCGGCAGCGTCCGGGCTGGCCGCGAAGAGGCGCCTCTGTTCGTCGAACATCCGGGCCAGGACATCCGTTTCGACCGCGTCGGGCGACCGGCCCAGCAACGAACGGAACGCCTCCCTGTTTCGTGCGGCGCCATCATCGGGAAACCGCTTCCACACGCGCTCGGCGAGTACCCTGGCGGCTTCGACGAACTGCGGGTCGTTCAGGAGCACCAGCGACTGAAGCGGCGTGGCCGTGGCCTCCCGCTTCGCCGTGCAGACCTCGCGCGATCCCGCGTCGAAGGTGATCATCGACGGAGGCGGCGAGGTGCGCCTCCAGAACGTATACAGGCTGCGCCGGTAGAGACGCTCGCCCGTGTCCTGCCGGTAGGTCTTCCCCGTCCCCGACTGCTCCCACAAGCCTGCGGGTTGATACGGTTTCACACTGGGGCCCCCGATCGTCCGAGTGAGCAGGTCACTGGCGGCGAGGGCGGCATCGCGGATCTGTTCGGCCATCAGCCGGGTCCTGGCTCCACGGGCAAGCAGGTAGTTCTCCGGGTCGCGCCCAGCGCCATCAGCCACGGCGTCCGAGCTCTGACGAAAGGTGTCGGACAGGACGATGAGCCGATGGAGCGCCTTGACGTCCCATCCCGTGTCTCTGAACTGGTGTGCGAGCCAGTCGAGCAGATCCGGATGCGTCGGCAGCTTGCCCTGGCTGCCGAAGTCCTCCTGGGACGCCACCAGGCCGCGTCCAAAGTGCATGCGCCAGATGCGGTTGACCGCCACGCGCGACGTGAGCGGGTGACGGTTGTCCGTCAGCCAC
>JANPJN010000795.1:0-1625 GCA_031425515.1 Acidobacteriota bacterium
CGGGCGGATGGCGGCGGGGATGCGGCGGCTGCCCGCGATTCTGCACGAGCACGCCAACCTCACCGACACGCCGTGGTTCCAGAAGATCGCCGACACCGCGCTGGAGCCCGTGACCGACATCGCGCTCGCCGTGTCCCGCAGTACCGCCGATTTCGTGGTCCAGGCGCGCAAGATGCCGCCGGAGAAAGTAAAGGTCGTCTATCTCGGCGTGCCGCTCGAGGACTTCAGCCGGGTCCGCCCGGCAGACGAGATCCTCGCCGCCCGGGCCGAGCTCGGCATCGCGCCTGGGGATTTCGCGGCCGGCACCGTCACGCGCCTCCACGACTCGAAGGGCAACTCGTACCTCGTCGAGGCCGCCAAGCTCGTATTGGCCGCCCGGCCCCACGCAAAGTTCTTCGTCGTCGGCGAAGGACCGCTGCGCCAGCCGCTCGAGGAACAGGCGCGGGCGCTCGGCCTCGGCGACCGCTTCGTGTTCGCCGGCTTCGCGCGCGACATTCCCCGCGTCGTGTCGGCCTTCGACCTGAGCGTCTTCCCCTCGCTCTGGGAAGGTACGCCGCTGACCGTCTTCGAAGCGCTCGCCATGGGCAAGCCGATCGTCGCGACCGATGCCGACGGCCTGCTCGACGTGCTCACGCACGATCGGGACGCGCTCATCGTCCCGCGGCGCGACCCGGTGGCGCTTGCGTCCGCAATCGTCCGCGCGATCGATGAACCCCGGACCCTCGCACGCCTCTCGGACGGTGCCCGTCGCACCGGGGCCGAGTACGACATCGCGGCGTTCGTACGCAAGATGGAACGGCTCTACGACATCCTCCACCGGGTCTCGAGACCGACCCGACGCCGCGGCGTGCTCGCCGAGGATCTCTCCTTCCTGGCGCGCGGGGCCGTGGCATGATGCCGGAGGCCGCCGAGCCGCCGGCCGTCTCCCGCCGTCTCGGGCCCGGAGCGCTGCTCGTCACGGCGCTGCTCTGCATCTACGGAGGCCTGGCCCTCACCGTCGATTTTCCCCGCGCCGCCATGGGGATTCAGAGCGACGAGGCGACCTACTACATGATGGGTCACAGCCTCGCGCGCGACGGCGATCTGACCTACCGCCGTCAGGATCTGGTGCGCGTCTGGCGCGAGTTTCCCTCAGGGCCGTCAGGCCTCTTCCTCAAGCGCGGACGAGACATCGTCGATGCCGGGACGATGTGGCGGCCGCCGTTTGTCTGGACGACGACGCAGCCCGATCCGGATCAGAAACGGTTCTTCTACGGCAAGGCATTCGTGTATCCCCTGTTCGCGGCGCCGTTCGTGAAGCTGTTCGGCACGAACGGTTTTCTCGTGCTGCACGCGCTGCTGCTCGCGCTGGTGGCGTGGTGCAGCTATCTGTTCCTGCACGCGCGAATGCCGGCCGTGCTGTCGGCGGCGCTGGCAGGCGCGTTCATCATGGCGTCGGTCGTGCCGGTGTACTTCGTGTGGATCACACCGGAGCTCTTCAACTTCGCGCTCGGGGGCGTGGCCTACTTCTGCTGGCTGTACAAAGAGGTCGAGGAGCGGGCGCGCGCGCCGCGGGGGACGCGCTGGCTGTTCGGACCGGGAGGTGACCTCGCAGCCGCATTCCTGCTCGGGATTGCCACGTTCTC
>JANPJN010000796.1:0-2696 GCA_031425515.1 Acidobacteriota bacterium
TGTTGATTTTACTACCCCGAAGGAGGATAACAGCGTTTTCGAGTAGAAGAGCCAGCGGCTCCCGGGCTTCCGCGCGGCCCCTTCGGCAAACCCCGCCGCCTCATACATCTGCTTCGCGCGCGTCTTCCCTTCGTGCACCTCGAGCGTGACCTTGCAGCAGTCGAGCGACGTCCCTCTGGCGGCGACCGCGTCCAGCAGCTGGCGTCCGACGCCTCGGCCACGGAACTGGGGCACCACCGCCAGGTCGTGGACGTTGAGGAGCGGCCTGGCGTAGAAGGTCGAGAACCCGAGGAAGCACGTGGCGATACCGATTGGCTCCTCCCCTTCCCACGCCAGAAGAATCACGGTCGTCGGATGCGCCCGAAGCGCGGGGATCAGCCGGTCCAGCACGTCTGACGGCAGAGGGCCCGCATTCCCCATCGGATCGGTGGCGTACGCGGACGTCATCGCGACGACCGCGTCCTGATCTTCCTGCCGCGAGAGATCCGCTTGGACGATGCGAGTCCTGGACGCAGGCACCGCCGTCATCGTGGGTCCCCAAACGTGTAGATCATCTCGTACGTGTGTGTGCGGTTCGCCACCGTGATCGCCATCGTGCCCGACAACCCTTCCAGTTCACCCGTGCCGGAGTCTGGCACGACGGTAATCGACAGCGACGGAACGCCCCGCGCCATCGTGCCGGTGTGTTGCAGCATGAAGCCGCCCTTGCGCCCGTGCAGCGTACCGGTGACCCGCTCGATGGCGACGTACCCGGCGGATCCGCTGACGGACGTGCCGGCCGTCAGCATCTCACCCTTGCCGATGGCCTCCAGGTCGCCGTGGAATTGCTTGTCGAGGGACATCCGTCCGAGCAGGCTCCCCTCCGTCGTGTCGCTGGTCTCGAGTGGCCGCAGTGCCACCTCGAACGCTCCCGATGCAGTCGTCATCACTCTATTCTCCCTCGCCATGTCCCCACGCTGTCCGGCAGCGGCCTCTCCGACGATGGCCGCACAGGTCATCGTCACGCACAAACACACAACGACCCGCGTCGCGGCTTCCCGGCGGGTTCCGATCATGACGGGGGCACGCCCGTCTGATCCATGGCTCCGACAATCCGCACGGTCGTGACGACCTGGCCGATGTGACGCTGGGTGTGCTCCGCCGCGTGGAACAGCAGCCCCAGCACCGTCGAGGGCAGCTGCGCGCGTCCGACGCCCCGGTGGTCGAGCAGCGCGGCCTCACTGGTGCTCCGCAGCTGGCCCAGCGCGCGTTCGACGCCGGCGTCGAACAGCGCGACGAGCATCGCTGCGGCATCGGGTCCGACGTCAGGATCACTCTCCGTCCGCAGCGCGGCGTGCTGCCCGGCAGAGAGCCCGTCACCACGGGCGTAGGTGAAGAGCCGGTCGAGACTTCCGGCCGCATGACGGACGTGGAAGCCGATGGAGGGGGCGCCTGACGGCCGCATCCACATCTGCGCGGGGGTCAGCGTCGGGAGATGCGCGCGCACTTCCTCGCGGCACTGGAGCAGGGAGTGCGCGACCGGCTGCAGGAGCGGCAGCACGTCCGGGACCGGTCCGCGCAACCAGACTTCAGGCGGAGGCTTGGTGACCATCCCTCGACTATATCTGGACTCGAGCGCCCGCGGTCACCGCACGATGGCGCCAGGGCCGCAGAAGCGACGACGAGCGGAAGGCTCACAGATAGCTGAGCCACCAGTGGCCGCCGCGCTGCCGGATCCGCCCGAACCAGCGGCAGAGCGGATAGAGCATGGCCACGACCAGGACCCAGAAGCCATAGACGGCCGGAAGCGCGAACGGCCAGCCGGGTGGCTGCGTGACCGGAAACTGGGCGAGCGTCGGAGACTCGAACATCCAGTGGACGTCGCCGTACCGGAGGTAACAGACCGCCACGGCCACCAGATGGATGACGGTGACGTGCAGCAGGAAGTAGAAGAGCGGCACGCGCCCGAACACCAGCGCCGGCCTGAGCGCCGCGGGCGTGCGGCGGTCGAGGGCCGCGAGCACCAGCAGCGCCGGGCCGAGCGTCATCATGAGAAACAGCAGTGACGGCGGATACTTGTTCGTGTTGAGGAACGAGAGCGTCGCCATCAGTCCGCCATCCCCGAGCGTCCACGGCCGCGGATCGCCATACACGCCGAGCGTCCGCAGCAGGATGAAGCCCAGCGACAGCCCGGCCCCGGTTCGGACCAGCAGCGTCCGGCGCCTGTCGGGCTCCCACAGGAAGACACGGCCCAGGCCCCAGCCGGCCGCCACGACGGCGACCCAGGGAATCATCGGATACGCCGCGAACACCAGATGGGTGCCGTCGGTGAACAGCACACCGGGTGCGTGGAGGAACACCCAGAGCGGCGCAAACGATCCGAGCGCCGCCGGAGGGATGGGATCGAGCAGGTTGTGCGCGGCGACCACGCTCAGCGCCGCGATCACCACGGCCTTCAGAGGAAGGGCTATCAACCCGGCCAGCACGATCATCGACCAGCCCAGCGCCCACAGCACGGTGAGCACCGTCACGCGATAGTCGACATTGAACTGCCACCCCAGACACCGCAACACCACGACCTCCAGGACGATCAACCAGAGGCCGCGGGTGAGGAGATACCGGGCCATCCCGGCCTGCGACCTCCGCTGAGAAGCCAGAAACGCCCCAACGCCCGTCAGCAGAAAGAAGACCGGCGCGCAGAAATGCGTTACCCACCG
>JANPJN010000797.1:0-5692 GCA_031425515.1 Acidobacteriota bacterium
GACAAACTTGGCGGCACGACCTGGGAGAAGGCAAAGACCCGCGTCAAGAAAGCCATGCGCGACATGGCCGAGGAGCTCTTGAAGTTGTATGCGGCGCGCAAGGCGGTGCCGGGGCACGCCTTCAGCCCGGACTCGCACTGGCAGGAGGAGTTCGAGGACGCGTTCGAGTGGGATCTGACGGTCGATCAGAAATCGGCCATCGCCGACATCAAAGGCGATATGGAGTCGCCCGGCACGATGGACCGGCTCCTCTGCGGCGACGTCGGCTACGGCAAGACGGAAGTCGCCATGCGCGCGGCGTTCAAGGCGGTCATGGACGGCAAGCAGGTGGCCTTCCTGGCGCCGACGACGGTGCTGGCCTTCCAGCATCAGAAGACGCTCAAGGATCGCTTTGCGGCGTTCCCCGTGCGGATCGACATGGTCAGCCGCTTCCGCAGCAAGGCCGAGCAGAAGGCCACGCTCGAGGATCTCAGGGCCGGCAAGGTCGAGATCATCGTCGGCACCCATCGCCTGCTGTCGAAGGACGTCGAGTTCCGGGACCTCGGGCTGCTCGTCGTGGACGAGGAGCAGCGCTTCGGCGTGGCGCACAAGGAGCGCATCAAGCAGATGCGCAAACGCGTGGACGTGCTCACGATGAGCGCGACCCCGATTCCGCGGACGCTCAACATGTCGCTCGCGGGCATCCGCGACATGTCGATCATCGAGACACCCCCGAAGGACCGTCTGTCGATCCAGACCAACGTCGTGAAGTTCGATCAGGCCGTCATTTCGTCGGCGATCCGTACCGAGATCGAGCGTGGCGGCCAGGTGTACTTCGTCCACAACTTCGTCGAGTCCATCTTCTCGATCGGAGAGCTCATCACCCGGCTCGTGCCGGAGGCCCGGGTCGTCGTCGGCCACGGCCAGATGGGCGAGGAAGAGCTCGAGAAGGCGATGGTGGATTTCGTGGCGCACAAGTTCGACGTGCTCCTGGCGACGACCATCATCGAGAACGGCCTCGACATCTCCAACGCGAACACCATCATCATCAACCGCGCGGATCGGTACGGGCTGTCGCAGCTCTATCAGTTGCGCGGGCGGGTGGGGCGATCGGACCGGCGCGCGTACGCGTACCTCCTCATCCCGCCTGAAGACTCGCTGTCGGGCGTGGCCAAGAAGCGGCTGACGGCTATCCGGGAGTTCAGCGATCTCGGAAGCGGCTTCCGCGTGGCGGCGCTGGACCTCGAGATTCGGGGCGCCGGCAACCTGCTCGGCGGCGAGCAGAGCGGCCACATCGAGGCTGTCGGCTTCGACATGTACATGAAGCTGCTCGAGCAGACGATCAAGGAGCTCAAGGGGGAGGAGCTCGAGGACGAGCGGCGCGCGAATGTGAATCTGCGCGTGGACCTGCGAATCGACAACGACTACATCCCCGACATGAACCAGCGGCTGACGGTCTATCGCCGCATGGCAGCCGTGCGATCGGACGACGAGCTGGAGAAGCTGACGCACGAGGTGCGGGACCGCTACGGCCCGCTGCCGGAGTCGGTGCAGAACCTGGCGGAATACGCCGCGATCCGGCTCCTCGCCGATCGCATCGGTCTAGAGTCGCTCGACCGCGAAGGGGCCGCCGTCGTCTTAAAGTTCAGGCCCGACGCCAAACTCGACCCGGCGTGGCTGTTCCGGGTGGTCCAGCAGCGCGGCGACATCACGCTGATTCCTCCGGCGACGTTGAAGCTGGACATGAAGAAGCCCGCGGTCGCGGTGGCGCCCGCGCGTCCTGCGCCCCCGGCTCGACCTCCGACCGGGCGGCCCGAGCCGCCTCCCGGACCGCAGCGAGGGAAGAAAAAGGGGGCCGATCCGGTCGCCGGGGGCTCCTGGTGGGCGGCCCGCGCGCAGACCGGGGAGGTGACCGCCGGTTTCTCGAAGGACGAGATCATGCGGCCCGCGACCGAGAATCCGCGCGCCGAGGACGGGGTGTTCCTCCGGGTGTCGGGACTGCTTCGCGAATTGAGCGCCGGCCGTTGAATCTGGTAAGATATTCTGTTACAGCGACTTAGGGTGCATCTTATGAAGTTGAAGCTGATCGCGGGAGCTCTGATGGCGGCGGCGGCCGTTGCGCCGGTCCGTGCGCAGATCATCGAGCGTGTGCTGGTGAAGGTGAACGGCGACATCATCACGCAGACCGAGCTCGAGGAAAAACAGACCGCGATGATCCGGCAGCGGATCGGCGGCGGCGATCTGAAGCCGGACGTGGCGACCGACACCGTCGCGCTGAAAAAGGCGATGGACGAGGTCACGCCCCTGCTCCTCGTCGAAGCGATTGACGAGCTCCTGCTCCTGCAGATGGGCAAGGAGAAGGGCTATCGCCTGAGTGACGATCAGTTCAAGAGCTGGCTCGAGAATCTGCGCAAGGAACAGAATCTCCAGGACGACACGAAGTTCTACGCGGCGCTCAAGCAGGAAGGCATGAGCGTCGAGGATCTGCGTCACAACGTCGAGAAGCAGTTCCTCGTCGGGCAGGTCCAGCGCGACGAAGTCGGGTCGAAGCTGTCGATCACCGAAGAGGAAGCGCGCCAGTACTACCTGACCCACAAGGATCAGTTCGTCCAGCCGGCCACCGTCACGCTTCGCGAGATCCTCCTCGAAGTCCCGACGACCTCCAAGGGCGGCCAGGCGACGGTCAATGTCGGCAAAGACGACGAGGTTGCGCTGCAGGCGAAGGCGGTCCGCGCGCGTCTGACCGGAGGCGAGGACTTCTCCGCGGTGGCCGCCGAAGTCTCGGCCGCTTCGTCCAAGGCCAACGGCGGCCTGATCGGCCCCATCAATCTCAGCGAGGTGTCTCCGTCGCTGCAGGAACTGGTCGGCAAGATGAAGGCGGGCGAGATCACGGAGCCGCTACGGGTGCCGCGTGGTTTCCAGATCCTCCGGCTCGAGGCGCTCAAGCCGCCGGCTCCTCAGCCCTTCGAGAGCGTCCGGGACCTCGTGGCCGACAAGGTGCACGACGCGCGGCAGCAGGTGGAGGTCCGCAAGTTCCTCGCGCGGGTCCGCGGGCAGGCCATCATCGAGTGGAAGAACGAAGAGCTGCGAAAGCTCTACGAGAAGCAGGTGGCACAGGCCGCCTCGCCGGGAGCCCCGGGCAACTGAGTTCTCGATGACGCAGTCTTCGCCCCTCGAGCCCTGGTACGCGATCTGGACACGGTCGCGTCACGAGCAGGTCGTTCGCGAGCAGCTCGATAAAAAGGGATACGAAACCTTCCTCCCTACGATCACCCGGTGGAGCCGCTGGAAGGACCGCAAGAAGAAGGTGGACTGGCCGCTTTTTCCGGGCTACTGTTTCGCCCGCTTCGATGAGCGCGAGCGGCTCCCCATCCTCAAATGTGCCGGCGTCGTCAGCATCGTCTCGTTCGACCACGAGGCGGTGGCGATTCCGGATGTCGAGATCGACGCCGTGCGCCGGGTGGTCGAGAGCGAACTGCAGTTCGATCCCTGCCCGCTCATTCGTGAAGGGATGATGGTGGAAGTCGTGCACGGGCCCCTCAAGGGGGTCGTCGGACGGCTGATTCGGAAGGGATCGCACGCGCGGCTGATGCTGGCGGTGGATCTGATCGGCCAGGCGGTGAGCGTCGAGGTCGATGCGGCGGACGTGAAGGCGTACTAGATCGCGTGCTGAGATGAAGATCGGAAAGATCGAGCTGTCGCCGCCGTATGCGCTTGCCCCGATGGCGGGCATGACGGATACCGCCTTCCGGCGGCTCGTGAAGCGGAAGGGCGGCTGCGGCCTCGTCGTCACGGAAATGGTGAGCTCGGAAGGGCTCGTCCGCGGCATCGATCGTACGCTCGAGTACGCCGAGTACACGGAAGAGGAGCGGCCCGTCTCGATCCAGATTTTCGGCGGTGACCCGGCGACGATGGCGGCGGCCGCGCAAATCGTCGAGAGCATGGGCGCCGACATCGTCGATGTCAATATGGGCTGCCCCGTTCACAAGATCGCGAAGCACAGTGCGGGGTGCAGCCTGATGCGCCAGCCGGCGCACGCCGCGGAGGTGGTGCGGGCGATGACGCGGGCGGTGAAGATTCCGGTGACGGTGAAGATGCGCGCCGGCTGGGATCAGGATGCCATCAACGCGCCCGAGCTTGCCCGGCGGCTCGAGGAGGCCGGCGCGTCGGCGGTCGCGGTACACGGGCGCACCGCGGCGCAGTCGTATTCAGGCGTGTCGGACTGGGGGCTGATCTCGCGCGTTGCCGACGGCGTCGCGATTCCGGTGTTCGGGAGCGGCGACTGCACCGAGCCCGGGCATGTCGTGGAGCGGATGCGCGGTGCGAGCGTCGGCGGCGTGCTCGTCGGACGCGGCGCCCTGCGCAACCCATGGATCTTCCAGCAGGCCGCGGACCTCGCCGCGGGACGGCAGCCACGGGAGGTGTCCGCCACGGAGCGCGGACGGTTCCTCCTCGACTACATCGACATGCTGATGCTGGAGCGGCTGGGGGAAGCGGAAGGCTTTCGACACGTCGCCCCCGGGCAGATGGCGAGCGCCGAAGCGGCCGGGCCTGCGCGCGGGCACGACCGGTGGGTAATCAACAAGCTGCGCGCGCTGAATTCCTGGTACACGAAGGGGCTCGACAACGGGTCGCACCTGCGGATCGCCATCAACGCCGCGGAGTCGATCCCGCACCTGCGCGCGATTGTCGAAGATTTCTTCTTTGCGCCTGCCGTCTCCAGCGATCAGCCGACGAGGGAGCCGGCGTCGGCCGGTTCCACCATCGCGTAGTCGTACGCGAGCGAGCGCGCCGCGGAGGCGATGAAGTGGCGGCCGAGCGCCTCGTGCGACGGATGCGCCAGGTAGGCCGTCAGGCCGCCCAGGTCGTCGAACTCGATGGTTGCGGCGAATTCATAGTCCTCCCGCATCATCTGTTCGTAGCCCGGCAGCCCGTGCTTGACCCGCCGTCCCACCCGAAACCGCCGTATCCAGGGGATGGTCGATGATGCCGCGACGAGGGCGTCGAGGAGATCGCGCCGGGCATCCTCGCTCAGCTCCGGCTTCGGACTGAAGAGGATGACGTGGGCGATCATCGCCCCCCGCCTCCCCTGCCGCCGCCCGGCTTGCCACCACCGCGCGGGGGCCTGCCCTGCCCGCCGCCCTGAGGCCCACTCCACGGTTTACGATCACCGCCGTCCTGAGGGCGATTCGATCCGCCGTCGGGTGGCCGGCCCCACGGCTTGCGTGCACCGCCGCCCGCGGGTGGGCGGTCTTTCGACCAGGGCCGCGAGCTTGCCGGCCGGTCGGAGGACGGCGCGCCAGGCGGCCGCCTCCAGGGCTTGCGATCGCCGGCAGGCGGCCCACTCCACGGTTTGCGATCGCCGCTTGCGGGCGGGCGGTTCCACGGCTTCCGATCGCCGCCGTCCTGAGGCTGACTCGACCCGCCGTCGGGCGGCCGGCCCCACGGCTTGCGTGCGCCGCCACCGCCCCCGGGTGGCCGATCCTTCGACCAGGGGCGTGCGCTCGCGGGGCGATCGGAGGACGGCGCGCCGGGCGGCCGGCTCCAGGACTTGCGATCGCCTGCAGGCGGACCACTCCAGGGCTTCCGATCTCCGCTCGCGGGTGGCCGGCTCCACGGCTTCCGATCACCGCCCTCCTGAGGCCGACTCGATCCGCCGTCCGGAGGCCGGCCCCACGGCTTGCGGGCGCCGCCGCCGGCGGGTGGGCGATCT
>JANPJN010000798.1:0-3008 GCA_031425515.1 Acidobacteriota bacterium
GCCGGCGAGCCACAGAGCAGCGACGTGCGTCACGTAGCACGCTGCCTCTCCTGCCCGAGGCACGATCCCGTGATCGTCAGGCGCCGGCACCCACGCCGCGGCAAGTGTGGCCATCGATGCACCCTGCACGATGGCCATCAGGGGAATGGCCGCGAAGTTCAATGCGAGGCCCGCGAAGGTGACCTGGGAAAATACCGCGGCGGTGACGGGCAGGATGGCCGCCTCAGCCCCGACCGTGGCGCCCAGCAGCGCCAGGGCTCCGGTCGCGAGCGCCCGGCCGGCGCGGGACCACAGTCGGTCCGTAGCCCAGGACGGGGTCTGCAACCCAGACGAGCGCCCGCCATGCTCGTGCGGCGAGCGGCGAGCCGACAGCCCGGGCATCCGCGGCGTGCCGAGGAGGATTCCCAGCGAGGCGCCGAACGACAGGATGAATCCGGCGTCGAACACGACGGCCGGCGACAACGCCACGGCCGCCACCGCTGCGACCGCCAGCGCGTTCAGCGCCGGTCCGCGGTGGTCGAGTACACGCCCGGCAAGGAACACCGACGCGGCCGCAACCGCACGAGCCACCGACGGGCTCCCACCGGTCAGCCGGCCGTAGAACAGGAGCACCGCGATCGCCGCCGCCGCGGCGGCGCGGTCCGGCACGCGCAGGATCCGCAACCCCCCGAGCAGCAGCACGGTCAGGATGGCGATGTTGCCGCCGGAGATCGCGATCACATGGTACGTGCCGGCCTGCTGGAGCCGGCGCTGGTCCTCGTCCGACAGGCCCGACCGGTCGCCGATGAGGATGGCCGACGCAATCGCGCCGGACTGCGCGCTCCACCGCCCAACATCCGCGGCCAGCCGTCCCCGCGCCCACGTCCTCGCCCCTGCGGCCGCTTCGTCCACGACGCTTCCCGCCGCGATGATCTCCACGAGCGCCGCGCTCTTCACGGATCCGACGAGCACGATCCCCCGACGCGCGAGCGCGCGCGACTCGTCTGGCACGCCGGGGTTGCCGTAGATCGCCGGCGGGCGCAGGATCGCCGGCAGACGCACCGGTCGCCCCGCACGCCACTCCCCCGCCGTATCCGCGGCCGGCACGCCGCCCACCGACAGCCGCACGCCGCCCGTCACATCGGACCCGCCAGCGCGCCGCACATCCATCGTCAGCGACCACCCGTAGGCGCCGGGGGACGCATCCTCGCGCAGGACCCCTTCAAGGCGCACCGGGTCGCCGCGTGCGGACACGTCGAGCGCGGTGAACCAGCCGAGCAGCGACGGCGCGTACGCGAGCCTCGCGGCGCTGACGCCAAGCGACGTCCCGGCCAGCAGGCACCCCGTCACGACACCGATCACCACCAGCGGGCCATCGTCCGGCCCATCGTCGAACCCGAACGCGCCGAGTGCCGCGACCGCGCAGAGTACCGCCGCGCCCGCGCACGGCAGCGCAAGGGAGGAAGCAGTGTCGGGCAGCAACAGCCCGGCCGCCGCCCCGGCAATCAGCGGGAGCGCCGCCAGGGCCGCGGGCGTTCGCACGTCCGATCGCGGTGCAAACACCGGGGCGGCGTCATGAGCGCGAGGAATCCGTCTGAATCAGAGGATCAGCGCACGATGGCCGTCCAAGCGCTGCAGAATCTGCCGTGATCGCGGCGGCCACGCCGCGCACATTCAGCACGGCTCACTGACGTGGACAATGGCGCCGGCCCGGGGCGTCCGCCTCTGAAACGATGCGGAGCAAGCCGTCAGGCCGCTTGAAAAACGCGGCGCAGGCCGGCGACAGGGCGCGCGAGCCTGAATGGTCGCGCGCCGCGTGCAGACGACGGTAAGCCGGAGCTGCGTTTTTCCGGCTTGCAAAGCGGTTTCCGGGGCGGATGTCCCGGGCCGGCGCCGAGCAAGGTTGGGTGGAGGCCGCGGGCCGGCGCCAGCGATTCTTACCCCTTCCGCAGTGCCGCTTCCGCGTGGTACTCCTGGAGCGAGCGGACGGTGAGTCCTTCGGTGCGCAGGGCCTTGATGGCGTTCACGGTGGCGGCCGCGCCGGTCAGCGTGGTGATGGAGGGGACGCCGTGCATCATCGCAATCCGCCGCACGGTGCGATCGTCGAAGAACGACTCGCGCCCGAGCGGGGTGTTGATGACGAGCTGAATCTTGTCGTTCAGGATCTCGTCCCCAACGTGCGGCCGTCCCTCGTTGACCTTGAAGACAATCTCCACGTCGAGACCGTGGGCGCGGAGATAGTTGGCCGTGCCGCGGGTCGCCAGCAGGCGGAAGCCGAGCTCCCCGAGGTCGCGCGCGATCTGCACGACAGCCGGCTTGTCGTGATTATTGACGCTGATGAAGGCCGTCCCCTCTGTCGGCAGCTGCATCCCCGCCGCGAGCTGCGCCTTGGCAAACGCGCTGCCGAAGGTGGAGGCCCCGCCCATCACTTCGCCGGTGGACTTCATCTCGGGCCCGAGAATCGTATCCACCCCGGGAAACCGCACGAACGGGAAGACCGGTGTCTTGACGAAGAATCCCGAGACCTCGAGATCCTCGGTCAGTCCGAGCTCCGCCAGCGTCCGGCCGATCATCACGCGCGCGGCCACCTTCGCGAGCGGCACGCCGGTCGCCTTCGAGAGGTAGGGCACGGTGCGCGAGGCGCGCGGGTTCACTTCGAGCACGTAGATCGTGTCTTCCTTGATCGCGAACTGCGCGTTCATCAGGCCCACGACCTTCAGCGCGCGCGCAATCCTCCGCGTGTAGTCCCGGATCAGCGCGACGTGGCGGTCGATCACCTTGTGCGGCGGGATCACGCACGAGCTGTCGCCGGAATGGATTCCCGCCTCTTCGATGTGCTCCATGATGCCGCCGATCACGACAGCGCCCGTGGCGTCCGCGACGGCGTCCACGTCGAGCTCCACGGCATCCTCGAGGAACTTGTCGATGAGGATGGGATGGCCCGGCGAGGCCGACACGGCGTTGACCATGTAGCGGTCGAGCGTCGCCATGTCGTACACGATCGCCATCGCCCGCCCGCCCAGCACGTA
>JANPJN010000799.1:0-2093 GCA_031425515.1 Acidobacteriota bacterium
GCGGAGGCGCTGCCGGAGCAGTGGCCGGTGGCGCGGTCAGCGGCGGAGCCGCGGGCGCGGGCGTCGGCGACGGCCCCGGCACAATCGCCACGGCCCCGCCGGGCCCGTCGCCGGCCGCGGTTCCGCCCCAGGGATCCGCGCGCGATCCCAACACGATTCCGCCGGCGCCCCAGGGCACCGGGCCGCAGATGCCGTCGGTCGCGCAGGTGACGGTCACGCCCCCCGGGACCGAGTTCCGGATCGCGGGCGGCCCGTACACCGTGCCGGTGGCCGTCAACAACGCCTCCCGGCTGTCCGTGCTGACGCTGACGGTCACGTTCAATCCCGCCGTGCTGCGCGTGCGCACGGTGCAGGACGGGACGTTCATGCGGCAGGGCGGCGGCGCGACGACGTTCACGCCGCGCATCGATGCCGCGGCCGGCCGCGTGGACATCGCCGTGACGCGGACCGCGGATCAGGCGGGCGCCTCGGGTACGGGGCTTCTCGCGGCGCTGATCTTCGATGCCGTCGGGCCTGGCGGATCGTTGATTCAGGTCAGCGGGGTCGCGAGCACCCCTGAGGGGGCGCCCGTCGTGCTTCAGTTCAGCCCCGCCACGGTGACGGTTCGGTAATGAGGTCGAGCCATCGCCGGGGGTGGGCGCGCGGGTTCACGTTCATCGAGTTGCTCGTCGTGACGACGATCCTCCTGATCCTGGCCTCCGCCGTCATGCCGCTGGCGAAGGTCACCGTGCAGCGGCAGCGCGAGGCCGAGCTCCGGCGGGCGTTGCGCGAGATGCGGACCGCCATCGACAAGTTCAAGGAGGCGGTGGACAACGGGCAGATCGGGTCCATCGACGTGAAGGCGGGCAGCGAGGGCTATCCACCCGATCTCGACACGCTCGTCGAAGGAGTGACGGTCGCGAACGATGCGAGCGGCCGGAAGCTGAAGTTCCTGCGCCGCGTGCCGCGCGATCCGATCACGAACTCCACCGACTGGGGCAAGCGCTCGTACGCCGACAAGCCGGACGCGACGACGTGGGGCGGGTCGAATGTGTACGACGTGCATTCGAAAGCCCAGGCCAAGGGGCTCGACGGCACGAAGTACAGCGACTGGTAGCCGCTGGAGGCAAGCATGTTGAGCAAGAGAGCGACAACCGCCGCACCACCGCGGTCCATGAAGCCCGGGCGGACCCGGCGCGCGGGCGGCCGTGCGGCCGTGCGGCTGGGGTGTGCGCGCGGCTTCACGCTCATCGAGCTGCTCGTCGTGATCACGCTCATCACGATTCTCGCGACGATGGGCATCGTCCAGTACCGCAACTCGATCCAGAGCACCCGGGAGGCCGTCCTGAAGACGGACCTCTTCCGGATGCGCGATGCGATCGATCAGTACTACGCCGACAAGACGAAGTATCCCGCGTCGCTCGAGACGCTCGTGAGCGAGGGGTACATGCGCAAGCTCCCCGAGGACCCCATCTCGAAGAGCGCCGACACCTGGCAGACCGAGGCCGCGGAGCCCGACCCTGCCAATCCCTCCACGGAACCGGGCATCGTCAACGTCAAGAGCGGTGCACCGGGCACGGCCATTGACGGGAGCGCGTATTCGGACTGGTAAACCTTTCGAGTTACACGGGACTCTACAAGGTTCCACGGGGTTCTACGAGGTTCCACGCGGTTCGCGCGCGACTCTCCCAGCGACAGACACGGCACACCGACGAGCGCGCTTTCCTTGGGCGTGATGTCCGGGCGCCAGCCATTCGGCGCGTTGCCCCGCTACGGCGGTGCGCGCGCTTCCCGCAACCACCTCACTCCAGGTAATGCAGCTCGAGAGTGGTTTGCCGTGTGAGTCCGTCACATCTGTGTGGATGCCTGGAGGGGATCGGCCTGGCATCCCGGCGGCCTCCCTGCGGCGGCGAGAGGGCCGTGGGCGGACGCCCACGGCCTCGGAGTGCATGTTGCGGTGCTTACGGCCGGACGACGATCGCGGTCGTGCCCTCACCGCTCGGGCCCGTGGCCTGGACGACGCGGACGGTGACGACCTTCGTGCCCGTGGTCGTGTAGCTGACGGTGGCGCGGTTGCCGGTCGTTTCCGCGGTGGCCGGGATCGCGCCGGATCC